>JAZSIJ010000154.1:0-7656 GCA_045533755.1 Eubacteriales bacterium
CCCAAATCTTACGCAAAACCCAAAGAAGCATCATAACAATGAAAACGAACGGGCTGAGGATTATGGTGAGAATGCGCGTCGGTATCGCCACGAAGCGCACGACGGTATCGGCGTTCTGCTTTGCGAGAATTTTCGGCAAAATCTCACCGAAGATAAGGATAATGACGGTAATCAGCACCGTCGATATAGTCGAGGCTATTGCCACAGCCTCGCCCCCAAAAAGATTAAGTATAATAAGCGTGGTGCAGGTGGACACGGCTATGTTGGCAAGGTTGTTTCCTATAAGTATTGCCGAAAGCGCCGTCGTAAATTTCTCGGTTATATTAAAGGCGATTTTAGCCGTCCTGCTTCCGCCCTCTGCCGCGCGGCGAAGGCGCATCTTGTTCGCAGAGTTAAAGGCTATCTCAGACGCCGAGAAGTAAGCCGAGAGGCATATCATTATGAAGATAACGAGATACGCCCACCACATTTTCGATAAGTGAATTGCAAACGGCGTCATAACGTCACCCCTCTCTCTTCAAGCTCTACCTTATATTCGGCGAGAGCCTCGTCGTCAAGGAGCTGAACGAGCACCTCGGTGGGTTTTCCGTTAATTACCGACTGCGCGGTTATTTTCATTCCCTCGTAGAGAAACTCCTCGTCCTCCGCGGGAAGTCTGCCGAGCTTCTCAAGCATAATCGAAAGAAGCGGCTTACCTGCTATGCGCTTTGGCGCCTCTCCGATTCCCATACGCTCGTAGGCGTCCGAAACAAGCATTCTCGTGTTTATAACGTACTTGTTTCCGCCGAGGGCGCAGAAGTTCTTGTCTATAATATCCTCCTCGTCGTATATCTCACCGACGAGCTCCTCGAGAATATCCTCGATGGTAACGAGTCCCACGACGCGTCTTTTCTCGTCCTGGACTATCGCCATCTGTATTTTGTGCTGACGCATGTGCGAAAGAAGATTATCTATCTTTGCATTCTCACGCACTACGTACGGGGTAGTCATAATCGCTTTTATATTAACGCGCTGATTTTTCCTGTATTCCCTGAGATAAGTGCGTACACGGAGTATTCCGACGATACGGTCTGAATTTGCCGCCCTGACGGGAAGACGCGAGTGGACGGTGTTAAGTATTATGGGAAGAACCTCATCGGGAGCGGCATTCACCGATATGACGTTCATATCGCGCTCCATCGTCATTATCTCGTCGACGGTGGTCTTCGTGAATTCAAGAGCAGATTTCAGCATATCGCTCTGCTCCTCGTCAACGACGCCCTCCTCCTCGGCGGTTTCTATAATCTCGGCAAGCTCGTCCTCGGTAATCGAAGGCTCCGCCTCGTGTCCCGAAAACATCTTGGTTGCGGCAC
Organism: Eubacteriales bacterium; assembly: GCA_045533755.1. Taxonomy (GTDB): domain Bacteria; phylum Bacillota; class Clostridia; order Oscillospirales; family CAG-272; genus UBA1740. Next base: position 1,353 of record JAZSIJ010000154.1, read on the forward strand.
GGGATATGAGGTTGAAGAATGCCGCAAGCGGCATAAAGAGCTTCATCAAAAATCTGAGCGAGCCCTGGAAGAAGAGCGAGACCGACTCGCTTCTGTCGTTTGCAAAGCTCTTCGGTATCATCTCGCTGAGGAGGAAGATTATAACCGTACTCATAACCGAGCAAATCATAGAAAAGGCGAAGGACTCGAGATACGCCTCGTCCTTGCCAAGCGCCTCGCGGAATATATCGGTAGCCAAAAGCGTGAACACCGCAGCGCCCGCAATCTTGGTCACGTTATTTCCTATCAGAAGTGTGGTCAGAGCCCTCTCAAAGTTATTGAGAATCAAAAGAACTCCCTTTGCACTTCTTTTTCCGTCGTCGGCGAGAGACTTTATCTTAATCTTATTTACAGCCGAGAAGGAGCTCTCGGTCGCTGCAAAATAAGCACCTCCGATAACGCAAATTATAAAAATTATCCACAAGGGTATACTGTCACTACCCACGAAAAATCATCTCCTTACCTATTTTGTAACACATTCAGCCAATACGGCATTAAGGTCGATTATATCACTTTTAAGCGTCTTTGTCAATAGCTGTCGAAATATTTCGCCAAGCGGCTCGCGGCAGTTTTATATTTCGAATACGTCGCCGTCGTTTGAAAAGACGGTGTTCGGCATAATTTCACGGCACTCGCGAAGAGCCGTGTCGTAATTTTGCATAATGTAGCGTCCGTGATGCAGGAAGCGAAGCTGACCGATGGGCATATCCTTCAACGCCTTGCAAATTTCCGAAGGCTTATGGTGTCCGCTCTCGGTTAAAAGAAGGTCGCAGCCCTCGCGCGCAAGGGCTAAAATCTCCTCTACCGAGGCGGTGTCGCCGGTGTAGACGATACGCTTTCCCTCTGCCTCAATGATGTAAGAGAAGGACTGATAGCCCTCGTCGGTAGGCGCAAGATGTAAATTATGCTTTACATTTACTAGAAAATCGCCGCTGTCATAGACTGCTCCGTCGGCAATTTTCTTGACGTGGGTATTATAGGGCGCTTCGTAGCCTCCCTCGGCGTTTTTCAGCATAGCCATAACCCCAGAAAAGCTCTCGAGGTTCGGAGTATAGACCTTCACGTCGCCGAATTTGGGCAGTCTGCCGGTTCGGGTGTATATTTTTCTGATAGTCCAGAGCAGGTGCGGAAGTCCGCCGACGTGGTCCATGTGAGCGTGAGAGATAAAAATATCCGAAACGCTCATCAAATCGACTCCCATAGTATGCGCGGTGTAGGCGCATCCCTCGCCTGCATCGAACCAATATAGCCGCCCGTCCTTTTCAATAGCCCACGCTGTGTGATGTCTGTCGGGAAAGGGCTCTGTGCCCGAGCAGCTTCCAAAGATATAAATTTTCATAGCGATACCTCTTTTTATTTAATCCGTCTTTAAGGACGACGCCCATTTTTCAAATTCGGGCTCGTACTCGGCGGCAAGCGGCGCGTAACACGCCATCTGCACAGCCCAGATGCAGTCACTTCCCTTCAGAATGACGGCGTAATAGTAATAATAAGTCTCCGTCACCTCGGGGTCCTCTACTATATAATCGAATTCGGCTCGGCTTCCCGATGCATTGTACGTCGGCTCAACCGCCTCCGAGAGCTCGGATTTTTCAAGAAAATTCTCGGTGAAGCTCTGCACGTCGAGGTCGAGTCCCGCGAGGGCAAGGTCTGACTGAATGTATTTATTGAAGACTATAAAGGCCTCGTCACTACCGAACGCCATAAGCGCACTCGCGTTGGCGCGCTCCTCGAAATTCCTCGGTATCTCAAAGCTGATGCCGAGGCGCGAATACTGCGCCATGCCGCAGGAGCTAAGCACCGCCGAAAGAAGCGCGGCCGTAAGAATAAGGGTGACAAATTTAATTGCTGTTCGTTTCATTACTATTCCTCAAAAAATACTAATATTTTCTTTATGCCTGCGACCTCCACCCAGTTGTAATTGGTGTCGTAGTCACTGCCTCCGGGGACGTATATTCTGAAGTATGCAGACGTTCCCGAGAAATCGGCAGGCGGAGCAAGAGAGGCGGCGTCGGGATAGAGTATTTGAAGCGCCTTCACCGACACAGCGCCCGAAAAGCAGCCGTTCTCAAGCATTCGCAGGTTGGTGTCCTCGGTTATTACTACCGTTTCGGCGGCAGCGCCGACAAGCGCCTCGCTTGCAATTGCGGTGACCTTATAGGTATTGTAGCCGAGCGGGATTGTGAGCGTCCTCTGCGCCCGTCCCTCCTCGGTAAGACCGACTATTTTGTAGGAGCCGTTCGAGCGCTTCTCATAGAGGAAATATCCCGCGTTATCGTCCTCGCCGAAGTATCTGACGTCGACGTCGGGAAGCGCCGGCGCATCGGGTGTCTCCTCGTCAACGGCACGCGGTATACCGAGGGCAAAGAGTATATTCCTCGTCAGCCTTACAGTATTTGCGGCAGCGCCCGCGTCGTTTAAGTGGAAGTTGGTATCGTAGAAATATCCCGCCTCCATAATCGCCTCGTCAGGACTTCCGATTATTTCGCAGTCGAGGCTGTCCGAAAGAAACTCGTGAAAGCTCGCGGCAAGGGCTCTGTCAACAACCGCCAGCTCATTTGTCGGACAGTAGGCGAACAAAACCCTCGCACCCCGTCTCTCGCACTCGGCGATGTAATCGTTGAGGTAATCTATAAAATCCGGGGATACCGTTTCGGGTGTGAGATTTACCGGCGTGTTCTCGTCGTAGTAGACGTCCATTATATTCTCGTCTCGGGGATAAACAAGGTCGCCATACTCGTTGAAGTTCGCCGAATTGTATACTCCGTCGGGATTTGGCGGCGTGCCCCCAAGCATTAGCTTAAGCTTTCCTGCGGCGAAACTCCACATGCCGCCGAAAAGAGAGAGCTTATTATCCGCGGGTATATCCCAAATCATCGAAAAATCGTCGTCAAGCGCCAAGAGTGTCTCCTCGGAGCTGAAATAGAGCGAGAGCGTCTGCGGGTCAAGCTCGGGAGAGACAACGACGACGTCGCCCTCCCCGATAGCCGAGCGCGAGAGGTCGAGCATAAGCTTCGTGCCGAGCGCGGCGTAAAGTCCGAAATTGACGACCGGCATACCCGTGTAGCGCTCAAGCATCTTGCTGTCAAGACCGAAGGCTACCGAAGAACCGCCGACGACGACTATTTTGCTTTCCTCTACCGAGTGAAGCCTGTCGTATTTCTCGTCGAGCGCACCGACGAAGGTGCTTGAATACTGCGGCGGCGTCAGAACTGCCGCGCATATCACAATGGCAAATGGCAGTATCAGCGCGATAACACACAGAAGAGAGGTTATTATGACTTTCAGTGCTTTCATATATCCCTCCTCTTAAAATTGGAAATAGATAAAGGTGCTTATCATATCTTTCGATAACAATAGCGCCCAAACGATAAATATAACCCAGACGAAATATATAAACGCTCCATTCTTTACAAGAACCGCAGAGGAGTCCTCGGCGTCGGAGTAGGTGAGCATTCTGTCAATCAAAAGTAAAACTATAAATGAGGAGAGGGCGAGTATTATCTCGGTTATGCCGAGTCCCATCGAGGAGAGCGTGTCGCCAAGCGAGGTCTGCCAGCCTGCCCCGGTGAAGAGGCGAGTGAGAATAAGCCCTGCGTCGCCGATGGAATTCGCTCTGAAGAATATCCAAGCGAAGCAAACAAGAATAAAGGTAATGATGCGGCGCGCCCAAACGACGAGAGGGGCGCGCTCGGTGAGTCCAATTCGCAAAAGAAGCCTGTTTCGCCCCTTCCACGTGAGGTTTCCCACAATCTGATATATTCCGTGTACCCCACCCCAGATGACGAAGGTCCACGCCGCCCCGTGCCAGAGGCCCGAGACGAGAAAGACTATGAAGAGATTAAGAAGCTGACGGGCTCTTCCCTGTCTGTTTCCGCCGAGGGGTATGTAGAGATAGTCGCGGAACCACGAGGACAGCGAGATGTGCCAGCGCGACCAGAACTCCTTGATTGAGGTCGCTGTATATGGGTGGTCGAAGTTCTTCATCAGCCTGATGCCCATCACCCTCGCACAGCCGATGGCGATGTCGGTATAGCCCGAGAAGTCGCAATATATTTGTATGGCAAACATCACTGTTGCGATAACAATTCCCGCGCCCGTCGCGTCCTCGGCGTTATTATAGACCGAGTTAACGTAAACGGCAAGCGTGTCGGCAACGCAGACCTTCTTGAAGAAGCCGACTATCATATGCTTTGCGCCCTTTATGGCGTTGTCATTCGACCATTTGTGAGTCTCTTTGAGCTGGGGGATAAGGTTATCGGGGCGCTCGATAGGCCCTGCCACAAGCTGTGGGAAGAAGGACACAAAGAGGGCGTAAAAGAAGAAATTACGCTCGGTCTTTATATCTCCCCTGTAAACGTCGATAACGTAGGAGAGCGTCTGGAAGGTATAGAACGAGATTCCGACGGGAAGCAGCAAATCAAGCGCGAGACTTCCTGCCTCGACGCCAAGCGAGGAAAGGATACCCGTAACGCTTCCCGAAAGGAAGTTGAAATATTTATAGAAGAAGAGAGCTCCGAGGCAGACGAGGAGCGTCAGGGCAAGCCATAAGCGCTTAACTCTGCGGCTCTCGGTGCGCTCTATCATATTCGAAGCAACCCAGGAAACGAGCGTCGTGCCGAATATGAGAAAGACGAGCTCTGCCTGATAGCACATATAGAAGTAGTAGCTTGCAATAAGGAGCATCGGCCACTTCAGCTTCCTTGGCAGAAGGAAATAAAGGAGCGCGACTATCGGGTAAAAGAGCAAAAACTCCCAGGAATTAAAGGTCACGGTCTGTCTCCTTTCTCTTCGGCGAGGCAGAGAGCCTCTCGCGCCTCTTTTTGAGGGCATCAGAGAGGAAGTAGCAAACGGTGTAAACCGCAAGGCTCGTCATATAGAAGAGCGCAACCGCATCGAGCTCTATCGGCACGCCCTCGTGGTCGGTGATAAGAAGGGCGGGCAAAACCATCAGCGCGTGAAGCGCAATATTCACAAAGAGCGCTATCCGTCCCGCCCTCTCTTCGAGAAAGACAGAGAGGACGTGCAGAGCTGTCACCGCCAAGGCGGCTGATGTGATAAGGAGTATTGCCGGAATACTGTCGTAAGGCATTGGGTAAATTTATTCCTCCGAAAGAAAATCAACGGGAATTTTCGGCGTGCCTGTCGATTTTGCCTCGAAAAGACAGCCGTCAAAGCTCGTGCCGAGCGAGGTTAGCTGATATTTTGCCCGGGCACCAAGCTCTTCGCAAACGTCGAGATAGAACCGATAGGTGCGGTAGGTTCTGCCGTAGTCGTTAAGGTGGAAGGCACAGTCGTAGAAGTACATGTGATTATAGATATAGTCCTCGCACCTGCCGATAACGCCGTCGTAGTCGTAGATTTCTGCGATAAGCTCGTCGTAGGCGCGTATCCATGCGAGATTTTTCGCCGCCTCGACAAGACCGTCGGCATCGCAGGGGCAGTAGCCGAAATAGACCTTAGCACCCGAGCTTTTTGCCGCGTTTATCACCCTGTTCATAGGCTCGAGGTAGTACGGGTCGTCAAGCGAGCACCAGGTCGGGTTGTCGGGGTTGCCGTAGTCCTCCTTGTTGCCTTCGGCGTCATCCATCCAATTGACGTCAAAGCGCGATTTAATTCTGTTGTTGAGCGAGGCAAAATAGACGTCTAGAAATTTAGTGTCGTCAACGTAGCGCGCTCTCTCGGGCTCGGTACGGTCGCCGTTTTCGTCGGTGACGCTGACGTCGGCTATGCTCTCGTAGCGCTGAGGATCCTTCTTATATCTGTAATTTTGGTTGTAGTCTGCAAACGCGCCGAAAACGTTAGTGTACTGCGATATATCTACGTAGCGGTAGATATTGTTCATTCCCTCAAGGTCGCGCAGGGTTTTCCAATAAAGCTCCCTCTCGCCGAGCATGTAGGCGCTGTTCTCGGGGGCGTAGACTATAACGTCGCCCTCTCCGGCGTAGTAGGACATCGCCTCAAGGTACATCGTGCCGTGCGTGGTTCTTGTCGTGCCGAGGTTGACTACCCTGTACTCACCGTCGAGGAGCGCCTCAAGGTACTCGGTGCCAAGCCCCTGGTATATCGACGAGCCGCCGACCACTATCAGCTTTTTCTCGTTCGCGCCGCCAAGAAGCCTTGAGAGCTTGATTGCGTGAGCGCCGTCGGAATTGTTTGAAAATCTCGGAGCGAGGGTGGCGTTGACGTAAAGCTTTGTAAAGTTAGAATAGGTCTCGGCATCAAACGCGTCGTTGCCGATTTGGTATATACTGTCGTTGAGGTA
>JAZSIJ010000049.1:0-5645 GCA_045533755.1 Eubacteriales bacterium
TTTGTAGTGATTATATACCCCAACCGAGAGCGCGAGCTTTGCCTCGTTCTGCCCGATGACGTGCTCGTCGAGCATTACCTTAATGTCGATGGGGCGTGGGAGGGTTTCTAGCGTAAGCTCCTCGATCTCCCCGTCACCTCTTTGACGGGCATCCTCTGCGTGAGTATCCAAAAATTCCGCACATACCGAAATGCAGTTCTCACAAATGTAGCATTTACCGTCCTGTGAGGGAATAAGATAGGTGACCTCCTCCTCGCTTCTTCCGCAGAAGGCGCAGGAGCGCAGTCTTGTGTTCTGACTGTCAGCCATTTTTACATTTCCTTCTTGGTAATTACCTTGTCAATAAGTCCGTACTCGCATGCGGCGTCAGCCGTCATAAAGTTGTCGCGCTCGGTATCGCGCTCGATTACCTCGAGAGGCTTGCCTGTCTGCTCGGCAAGGAGCTTGTTAAGCTTTTCTCTGATGCGGAGAATGTGGTCTGCGTGAATCTTGATGTCGGATGCCTGACCCTGCATACCGCCGAGAGGCTGATGAATCATAACCTCGGCGTTGGGAAGAGCAAATCTCTTGCCTTTAGCGCCGCTGGAGAGCAGGAAGGCACCCATAGATGCCGCCATACCTACACAAATAGTCGACACGTCGCACTTGATGTAGTTCATAGTGTCGTAGATAGCCATACCCGAGGAAATAGACCCGCCGGGAGAGTTGATGTAAAAATATATATCCTTATCGGGATCCTGTGCCTCAAGGTAGAGCATTTGGGCTACGACGAGCGAGGCTGTGACGTCGTTCACCTCATCGGAGAGAAAGATAATTCTGTCGTTCAGAAGTCTTGAATAAATGTCGTATGAGCGCTCGCCGCGCGAGGTCTGCTCAACGACCATAGGTACAAGTGCCATGTTTTCTCCTTTAAAAAAGATTTTATAAATAGCCGACAGTCAGAAAATAGATGTGACCGTCGGCTGTCGATAGCCCAAAAGGGCAGCTTGGATTATTTGCTTGCCTTAGCGTTTGCCTTGGCGTATTCCTTAACCTTCTTCATAGCGCCGGCAACCGCGAGGTCTGCCTTAACGTCCTCTGCGAGAATCATCTTCTTGACGTCCTCTGCCTTTACGTTGTAAACGCTTGCAATTCTTTCGTACTCAGCGTCTATCTCAGACTCGGAGACCTCAATAGCCTCGAGCTCTGCGATTTTCTCAAGAGCAAGTCTTATCTTAACCTGCTTTTCAGCCTGGGGACGCATTTCGGCGCGGAGTGCATCAAGAGTAAGACCGGTGTACTTGAAGTAGGTCTGAAGGTCGAGACCCGACTGTCTGAGTCTGGTGTCGTAATCTCTTACGTAGTTCTCGGTTTCAGCCTCGAACATCGGCTCGGGAATATCTGCCACAAGCTTCTCCATGAGAGCGTCAGCAATAGCCTTCTCGAACTCGGACTCAGCCTTGTCCTCGTTTCTCTTTGCAAGTTTAGCCTTAATATCGGCTTTGTATTCATCAAGTGTGTCAAATTCCGAAACGTCCTTTGCAAACTCGTCGTCAGCCTCGGGGAGCTCCTCGGACTTGATTGCGTTGAGCTTGGTCTTGAAGACTGCTGCCTTGCCTGCAAGCTCTTTTGCGTGATACTCCTCGGGGAAGGTTACGTTAACGTCGAACTCCTCGCCGATATTTTTGCCGACTATCTGATCCTCGAAGCCGGGAATGAACGAGCCCGAGCCGAGCTTCAGGTCGTGACCCTGACCCTTACCGCCGTCGAAGGGAACTCCGTCAACCGAGCCCTCGTAGTCTATGTTAGCAGTATCGCCCATAGCGGCAGCTCTGTCGGTAACGTCGATAGCTCTTGCATTTCTTTCTCTTGCCTTCTGAACCTCTGCCTCTATCTCGTCCTTTGTTACTCTGGAGACCTTCTTCTTAACGGCGATGTCCTTGTAGCCGTCGATGGATACCTCAGGCTTAACAAAGCCCTCTGCCTTGAGAACGATGTCGCCCTCATCGGATACGAGATCAAACTTAGGAGTTCCGACTACATTCAGTCCTGCCTCCTTGACGGCGGCTTCAAACGCCTCGGGAATGCAGGCGTTTATAGCGTCCTCAAAGAAGATGCCCTTGCCATAGTAGGTTTCGATAATGTGCTTGGGTGCTTTGCCCTTTCTGAAGCCGGGAACGTTTATGGATTTTACGTTCTTTTTGTAGGCTTGCATCTCCGCCTTTTTGTAGGTTTCCTTGTCAACGGAAAACTCCATCACGAAGCCGGATTTTTCAGTAAGTTCCTTTTTTATAAGGCTCATTTTTCTTCCTCCGAAAAATTATATTTATATCATAAATTAAAAATAACCATATAATTATAGAATAATTTAATAATTTTGTCAAGTGCCTTGCGGCATTTTTGTCAAAACTTACCTTGTTTTTACGTTTTGATGAACTATTTTTGGTATAAATTCAAGATAATCTGCCGAAATGAGCGAAAAATCAATTCCGTCACAGCTTACCGTCGGCGGCATGGTGTAGTCGCCGTGTATATGACCGTAATAAACCCTTTTGATGCCGTGTGCCTTCAGAACGGAAATAAGCTCATCGCATCCCTTGCCATTGTAATAAGGGGGGAAGTGCATAAACGCGATAATCTCAGAGTCGGGTCTGTCGCGCCTCAGCGCCTCAGCCTCTTTAATGCTGAGCTCGAGACGCTGCCTTTCTCGCAGTATCAGCTTTTCGTAATCTGTGCCTGTAGGGATATTGGTGCAATCCTCGTCCTGATACCAGCCGCGAGTTCCACAGACGATTATGTTCTCAATAGCATAGGCATTATTGAAAAGGAAGGATATCGTTTTTATACCGTTTTCCTCAAAGAACCTCCGATGCTTCGCCATGGTGCACCACCAGAAGTCGTGATTGCCCTTGCCGAGTATTTTTTTTCCGGGAAGCGAGTCGATAAATTTCATATCCGATAGCGACTCCTCAAGCGTCAGAGCCCAGGATACGTCGCCCGGCACGATAACGGTGTCGTTCTCACCGACAAGATGCTCCCAATTTGTCTTGAGGCGGGTTATATAATTTTGCCATCTTCGTCCAAAGACCTCCATTGACTTGTCGGTGGAGTCCAAAGTGGAGAGATGGAGATCGGCGATAACGAAAACCGACATAAGTTCCCCCCAAAAAAGTTTTTATCTCGGAATATTTTTAGTTTTTCCGTCCACAATAATATCAGCAGGAACGCAGGTTGCGGTAAAACGTTAATCGGCGTGCTTGCTTATAGCCGCCGGAGCATCATAAAGATGGGCCTGCGGAATCGAAAGAAAGGAAACGGTAAAGTGGAAGAGAAAAACCGAAAAAGCAGTAGTGGTTGCGAGGGCAAGGTGATACGAGGCATAATATGCGGAGTTAAGAGCTGTGCCTATCACGACGGAGAGGATAAGTGCCACGCTGAGAGCGTGTGTATAGGTCCGTGTGATGCGAAATGCTCGGCAAGCACTGCTTGCGCGACCTTCAAGCCGGGCGAGAGCTGTTGATTGCTCTCTCCTGAATTAGCTTTGTCAGGGGCAAGAGGAGCTGTTGATTGCTTCCTTGATTATCTTGCCTTTGCAAAGTCGAGGGTTGCCGCCTCCATAGAGTCTGTGCTAATGCTTTCCTTATGAAGCGTGGGCTTGCCGCGGAGCGCCGAGATAGGCGAGGGCATATCCACGCCGGTATAAGCCTCAAGCTCGTATGGAGCCTCGAGGTCGGAGGACGCCGCCTTGCCTGAAAGGGCAGAGTAAACGTCTGCGGCGAATTTGTACGCCGAAGCTGTGGAGACGACGAGCATCCTTCTTTCAGCCTTATAGTCATTCATATATGCCCTAGCCGCATTGTAGGCAACGGCAGTGTGAGTGTCTATAAGGCGCTTTTTATTTTCATAGGCTTCCTTAATCGAGAAGACAGTCTCATCCTCGGTTGTGAAGTAGCCTACAAAGTGCTCGGAAATGCGAGCAAGCTCGTCCGCCGAAAGCTCGTATTTCCCACACTCAGACAGGCTCTTCATATATTCTGCCGTCTTTTTTGTGCCGATTACGGTATAAAGCAGTCTCTCAAGGTTCGAAGATATAAGAATATCCATAGACGGCGACATGGTAGCGTGGAAGCTTCTGTTTCGGTCATATACGCCTGTTCTGAGAAAATCGGTAAGTACGTTGTTGGAGTTAGAGGCACACACAAGCTTTTCTATCGGAAGACCCATGAGCTTGGCAATATATCCGGCAAAAATGTTACCGAAGTTGCCGGTGGGAACGCATACGTCGATTTTATCACCGAGGCTTATAGCACCGCTCTTAACCATGTCGCAATATGCCGAAACGTAGTAAACTATCTGCGGAACGAGCCTGCCCCAGTTGATAGAGTTTGCGCTGGAGAGGAAAACGCCCTCTTCGTTTAAGGCCTCAGCCATTTTTGCATCCGAGAAAATCCTCTTGACACCGTTCTGAGCGTCGTCAAAGTTTCCGTAGATACCGCTGACGGATACGTTGTCGCCCTCTTGTGTCTGCATTTGAAGCTTCTGTATTCTGCTGACACCGTCGACGGGATAGAAGACCTTTATTTTTGTACCGTCTACGTTCTTGTAGCCCTCGAGAGCTGCCTTTCCGGTGTCGCCGGAGGTCGCCACGAGAATAAGCGCCGTGCGCTCCTCGCCACACTTGCGGAGTGCTCTTACAAAGAGCTTGGGCATTATCTGGAGAGCCATATCCTTGAAGGCGCAGGTGGGGCCGTGCCACAGCTCAAGCATGTAAGTTTTCTCGTCTATCTTGGTAACGGGGGCGGGGTGAGAGCCAAAGCTCGCTTCGCAGTATGCCGACTGGGTATCAGCGAGAAGCTCCTCGTAGGTATAGTCAGTAAGAAATTTCGAGAGTATTTTAGCCGCCCGCTCGGCATAGGGAAGAGCGACAAGCTCTCGAAGCTCGCCCGTTAAAAGCGAGGGGATTTCCTCCGGCATAAAGAGACCGCCGTCACTTGCAAGTCCGGTTTTTATCGCGTAGGCTGATGCCTCACGCTCCTTTGAAATGCCTCTCGTGCTGATGTAATTCATAATATTTTCCTTTCGTGATAGCTTTCGGTTTAATTTCCGCGAAGCCAGGCTGTATTTCTGTTGAAGGCTCCTTCAAGATGGTTTATCTCGCGTACGCGCCTTCTTTTGCCTTCGACGTAGTACACCTCGATAACATCGAAGCGTACCTTGAGCTCGGTTTTGTTGTAGGATAGGTAGGAGGCTGCTGCTCTGATGATTTTTCTCTGCTTTTCGGGGGTTACTGCAGATGCAGCGCGAGGTTCAGCCTGATTATCTATGCCGTAGCGCCTTGTTTTTACCTCTGTGAATATTATATACTCGCTGTTTTTTGCGATAATATCTATCTCTCCGTCGCCTTCTACTTGATTCAAGGCAAGTATTTTATATCCCTTTTTTCGAAGAAATGTCGCGGCGGCTTTTTCACCGAAATTTCCAATGCTTCGACGTTCGGTAAGTACCTTTAATATGTTCATTTTTCAAGAAACTTAAGAAAGCTCCGTCTGTGTATAGGAGACGGACCGTATTTCTTAACCGCGTCCATGTGCTCCTTTGTCGGATAGCCCTTGTGCTTTGCGATATTGTATTCCGGGTAAGCCGCGTCAAGCTCGGCACATCCTCGG
>JAZSIJ010000011.1:0-17715 GCA_045533755.1 Eubacteriales bacterium
TTTCAGGTCAACATCATGACTTTTTAAAGTCTGGTCTGAATTTTGAGAACGAGACTCATGGGCAGGAAAACTGCCTGTGAGTCTTTTTTTAATTTTAATCTTATAAAAAGGAGAACGGAATTGAAACACTATTTGGAAGAAAAGCAAACGGTTCTTGAAGAAGTTAAGAGCTCTGATACGGGCCTTTCGTCCGCCGAAGCGGAAAAAAGACTTGCCGCAAACGGAAAGAACAAGCTTGCAGAGGGCAAAAAGGAATCGCTTCTTCACCGTTTCTTCAAGCAGCTCGCGGAGCCTATGACGATAATACTTATCGTTGCGGCTGCCATCTCGGCAGGACTTGAAATCTATGAAGGATTAGCGCACGGAGACTGGGCATTTCCCGCCGACGTTGTTATAATCCTTGCCGTTGTTCTCATCAACGCTATTCTAGGTGTGTTTCAGGAAAGCAAGGCGGAAAAGGCTCTCGAAGCCCTTCAGGAGATGTCCAAGGCTCAGAGCAAGGTCATTCGCGACGGCAAGCAAATAGCAATTCCGAGCGAGGATTTAGTTGTTGGCGATATTATCCTGCTTGAAGCAGGCGATGCAGTCCCTGCAGACGCGCGTATCATCGAATGTGCCTCGATGAAGATAGAGGAGGCTGCTCTCACGGGAGAATCGGTTCCCGTTGACAAGCGCGATGACACCCTCTCGGTGTCGGGAGATGGCGACGTTCCCCTCGGTGACAGAAAAAATATGGTCTTTATGGGCTCAACTGTTGTTTACGGACGCGGCAAGGCAGTAGTTACCGCCACCGGAATGGATACCGAAATGGGAAAGATTGCAGATGCTCTTGCTCAGGCAGACGAGGGCAAAACGCCTCTACAGATAAAGCTCGCAGGTCTTTCCAAAATACTTACCTATCTGGTTATAGGCATCTGCGTAGTTATTTTTGCAGTTCAATTGATTCGTCACGGAAGCTTTGGCTTTGAGCCTATCATAAGCTCCTTCATGCTGGCTATTTCTCTTGCTGTTGCGGCGATTCCCGAGGGACTTGCAACCGTTGTTACAATAGTTCTCTCCATCGGCGTTACCAATATGTCGAAGAGAAACGCAATAATCAGAAAGCTCACCGCAGTAGAAACTCTCGGCTGTACTCAGATAATCTGCTCGGATAAGACCGGTACACTAACTCAGAACAAAATGACCGTCGTAGACCATTACGGTTATGACGAAAAGCTTCTTGCTACGGCAATGTCGCTCTGTTCGGACGCTGAATTCGACGATGAGGCTAAAACCGCTGTTGGCGAGCCTACCGAATGTGCGCTTGTCAACTACGCCGAGTCGCTCTCGCTTGGCAAAAGAGCGCAGAAGGCAGAGCTCCCGAGAATAGGCGAGGTTCCCTTCGACTCATCGAGAAAGATGATGACGACGGTACACGAAGCCAAGGACGGCAGACTCGTCCAGTTCACAAAGGGTGCGCCTGACGAGATACTCAAAAGATGCTCGAAGGCTTTAGTGGACGGAGAATACTTAGAGCTCACCGACAATATCCGCGACGAAATACTTGCGGCAAACAAGGCGATGGCAGACAAGGCTCTCCGCGTGCTCGCGGCGGCTAAAAAGGACCTCGACTCCGCACCCTCGGTATATGAGTCGGATGCTCTCGAATGCGATCTTGTTTTCGTTGGTCTTGTCGGCATGATAGACCCCGTTCGTCCCGAGGTCAAGCCCGCTATTGATGAGTGCCGTTCTGCCGGAATCCGCCCGATAATGATAACCGGCGACCACAAGGATACCGCAGTCGCTATCGCAATGCAGCTCGGTATAATATCCTCGGCAGACGAGGCTATCACGGGAGCCGAGCTCGACAAGATATCCGACGAGGAATTCGAGACGGCAGTTGAGAAATATTCCGTCTACGCAAGAGTTCAGCCCGAGCATAAGACCAGAATAGTTAACGCTTGGCGCAAAAAGGGCAAGGTTACCGCAATGACAGGTGACGGCGTCAACGACGCTCCCTCGATAAAGAACGCCGACATCGGAGTTGGAATGGGTATCACGGGTACAGACGTTACAAAGAACGTCGCAGATATGATACTCGCAGACGACAACTTTGCGACGATAGTTTCGGCTGTTGGCGAGGGTCGCCGTATTTACGACAATATCCGCAAGGCTATTCAGTTTCTCCTCGCGTCGAATCTCTCCGAGGTTCTCTCAATATTCTTCGCTACTCTTATCGGCTTCACCATTTTCCAGCCGGTTCAGCTCCTTTGGATAAACCTCATCACCGACTGCTTCCCCGCGCTTGCGCTCGGAATGGAAAAGCCCGAAGCCGATATAATGAAGCGCAAACCCCGTGACTCGAGGGAAGGTATCTTCGCAGGCGGTCTTGGAGCGGCGGTTGCCTATCAAGGAGTGTTCGTAACCCTTATAACTCTCGCTTCTTATATTTTAGGAAGATTCTGGCTCGCAGACCTGCATCATGCAGAGGCTATTGCCGCCGGCGCTTATTCAGCAGAAATGCTCGGCACAAGCATGGCGTTCTTAACTCTCTCTATGTGTGAAATATTCCACTCATTCAATATGCGCTCGCTCAAGGGCTCGATATTCAGAATCAAGGGTCAGAACAAGTGGCTTTGGGGTGCGGGAATCCTTTCATTCCTCCTCACCACGCTGGTTATAGAAATTGTTCCGCTTGCAAGCGCATTCGGCCTTGCTACGCTCGACCTTATGGAATACGGAATTGCAATGCTTCTCGCAATCACCATTATTCCTATCGTTGAAATAATCAAGCTTATCGTCAGAATGATTGACAAAAACAAAGCTTAATTTCCTAATACGCAAAAAGGACTGCCACATAAGCGGCAGTCCTTTAATTTTCAGAGGGGTTATTCTATTATTTCAACAACGGCAAAATCCAAAATCTTACCCAGCGCGTATTCGTAATAAACCTGGTCAACGAAGAAATCCTCGCCGTAATATTCGAGCACCGCCTCCTCGGCATTTTTGCGTGCCTCGGCATATTTCTCCTCGCTGTCGTAGTCCTCTGCCGTCTTTCCGTCGAGATAATAATCGACGTACTCGTCGAAGAGCTTGTCATATAGCTCGTCGTACTCTCCCTCGGGAGCAAGAAGCCCCTCCGTCTTTATAATATAATAGAAGATAAGCTTTTCCTTGACCTCTCTTCTGGCGTTTTCCATAAGATGCTCCTTCCAGTCCGCGCCGGAATCAAGAGAGAGGTAAGCGCACGCAAAGTCGTCAAGGTCGGGATAGCTATCCTTATACTGCGACCATACGAGCTCTATTTCGGAGACGTCGACGGTGTAAACCGCCATCAGAGCGTCCTCGGGATATTCGATAATCAAAGCCTTGTCATTGTAGTGATACCACATAGCCTCCTCCTTGATAGAGGCAAGCTGCTCTTCGCGACTAAGAGAAAGCTCTTCCTTTACAAGCGCCTTGTATTTTTCAACCAAGGTGTCACCCTCAAAGCCGGCAAGCTGCTCTTCGTCAAGCTCGAGCGTATCAAGAATGAAGCTTTCGTTAAGCTCGGGAACAGAATAAGCGGTAAAGTAATGCGGGAATATGTCAAAGTATATCGTATTTCCCGCCAACTCGTAATCCTCGTAATCGTAAGGAAGGCGAGCCTCAACCGTGAGATAATTTGCATCCTTCGGATAAACCGTAGAAATCTTAACGTCCTTATAAACGCGGCTTCCGCCCTCTCCCGACGTGGTGAAGGATTGCAGGCTCTCTGTTGTCTCGGGAACAGTCTTTCCAATGAAGGCGTTTCGGAAGCCCGTTCCGTACACCGCATCGAGCCCCTCGTCCGAAAGGTCTATTCTAACACCGCTCTTGCTCGTCTGTCCGTCGGTAGCGGATAGAAGCGAATAACTAACGTAAATTATATCATTCTCGGTTATAATATCACCGACTGATTTTTTTGCATCCTCAAGCGAGGAATAATCGGCAATAACCACGCCAACAAGAGAGCTCTCGACACCGAGAGGAAGCTTCGCCGAGCCGATTCCGAGCTTGTAGGCAGAGCTGCTCGCCATATTGGAAAAGCCTGATACCTCGGTCTCCGTTCCGTCCTCGTCCTTTACATATCCGCGATACCACATCTCAAGAGTATCACCGATCGAGAGGGGTGCGGTTCTGCCGGGATTCTCTGCCTCGTCCGAGCGATGCTCGTAAAGCGTCTGCATTATCTGCTCCTCTACCGATTTATCGGTTATGCCGCCGAGCTTGACGGTAAGAGTATATCCCTTATAGTCGGTTTGGGAGATTTGGACGTATTTTGTAAGATCCTCTTCAAGATAATTGAAGCTGTATGTCTTCTCATCGCCTCCGCAGGAGCTAAAGCCCACAGCAACAATAGAAAGAAGCAGCGACAAAAGCAGAGAGAGGATAGTAGTTTTTTTCATATTATCTCCTTTTCATTCCGAAATCAAAGGAAGGAATCGGCATAAGCCGTTGCAAGAGCGTCGCATCGCTCGTTATAATCATGACCGTTATGTCCCTTCACCCAGATAAACGTCACCTTATGTATAGCCGTCAGCTCATACAGTCTTTTCCAGAGGTCAGGGTTTTTAAGCTCGTCCTTACCGCGACGCCAGCCGTGAGAGCGCCAGGCCTCGACCCAGCCCTCGTTATGAGCGTCAACGAGATATTTGGAGTCGGAATAAAGCTCCACCTCGCAGGGCTCTTTGAGGGCGGAAAGTCCCTCTATCGCCGCAAGAAGCTCCATTCTGTTGTTGGTGGTTTCGCGCTCTCCGCCGCAAAGCTCCTTTTGAAAGCTGCCGTAAACGAGGATTGCTCCCCAGCCTCCGCGTCCGGGATTTCCCCTGCAAGCGCCGTCGGTATATAGCTTAACCTTTTTCATGCTCTTCTCCCGAATAATATGATAATCTCGAAAATCTAAACCTACTTAAAAAACAAGGGGCTGTCAATTAACTGCAGCCCCTGGGTTGTCTTGTTGTAACGAAAATCACTCGGTCTCGGACTCGTCCTCTTCGGCCTTGATTTCGTACTTAATATTCTTGAAGGGAAGCTTTCCTTCGGTTACACCCTCGGTGTAAACGTATTCCTTCATCTCGCCCTTCTTGTCGCCCTCCTCATAGGTCTCAACCTCGAGAATGGTGGAGAGGAGCTTATCAAACTGATATACGGTACGAAGGTTAGTCTCGCCGTAGGTCTCTACGTAGTAATCGTAGTAGGAGTTACCCTTAACATAGTCCTCCTTGTACTCGGCGTCGGTAACTACACAGCCGTACTTCTCTGCTACAGCATAAAGCTTAACTATGGGAGTTACTGCCTCCTTAGCCTGCTCACGAATTGCTGCGAGAGCGTCAGCCTTAGTCTTGCCCTTTGCGAATGTTTCAATGAGGTAAGCATCAAACGAGCCGTTGTATTTGCTGTAATTGGACGTGCTCGAAGAGGAATCGGCAGTTCCGGTATAGAAGGTGTACTCGTGGTTCTCAAGGATACGCTCGTAAGCCTCATTTACTGCCTTCTCGGGAAGAGAGTTTACCTTGATGCCATCGATAAGAGCCCATACCTCTTTTGCAATGTTCTCAATAATGGTGTTGTTGTACTCATTCTCAAGAGTTTCCTCGGCGCGCTTCTTGTAGCCGTCTATTATCTTCTCCTCGACGTCAGTGCCGGTCTTGAAGATATCCGCAATCTTGGCGTCAACCTTGCCCTGTGCCTCATCCAGAGTTTCCTTGGCAGTATCGACGGCCGCCTGTGCGGTAGTGACAGCCTGCTTCTGAGCCTCGGTTGCCTCTTCGCCTGCCTTATCAACAGCCTCCTGCTTAGTGGTCAGGGTCTTCTCTGCGGTGGAAAGAGCGGTCTCAGCATCATCGCGGGACTTACAAAGTGCAGCAAGCTCCTCTACAAGAGCAGAGAGCTTAACCTCCTTGCCGTCAACGGTGGTCTTGTAGCTCTCGTCCTCGAACACCTCGAAGATATCCTTGGTAAGATTTGCACCAACGAGGGCGTCAAGAATAAGCGTTGCGGTAAATTCGGGAGCCTTTACGAAGTAAACGGGATAAACGTGATAGGTAATAGTATCGTCGGTGATGTCAGCGAGCTTACGCGAAGTGCCCGAAACGTCGGTTACCGACTTGGTATCGTCAAAGTCCCCAACAGCGAACTCACCGAGCTTGCTTTCCTCGGTAACCACCCAGTCAACGATAGTGTTCTTGTAGGTACGCTCGACCCCGTCGATAGTAGCCTTGAAGGTATCCTTCTTGGTAGCAACCTTCTCGCAGTTTGTGATAAGAGCCTCGCTGAAGGCGTCGCCCTCGGTGAGCGTCATAGCCTCGTAAGTAGCCTTAACGGTTTTAACCTTGCTCTCCGCATCGGTGTACTCGTAGGTGTAGGAAACATACACCTTGTCGCCATACTTAAGAGCGGTTTCGGTATCAACGGTGGTCTTATAGAGGTAGTCCTTGATATCCTTATCCTTGAGAGCCTCCATAATAGCGGTGTCAAGGTCGCCTGCGGTGGAAACCATACCGAGCTGAAGCTTGGTAGCGGACGCCTCCTTCATATTAGACGCGTAGAGAACCACATTCTCCGCGCCCTCGAAGTTAGCCGTGCAGTAGTAAGCGTAGTAAAGGATATCGTAAGTGCCGACAGTGCCCTCATAGAGCTTCGCCTCAAGGTCTGCCTCCTTGCCTACTGTGTTGTAAATGGTCTCAAGCAGCTTCTGCTCTCTGATTTTTCCGTCCTCGGTAGGAGTGAAGGTACCGTCCTCGATAGCAAGATTAAGAAGAGCGTCCTTGAACGCCTTAAACTCTGCGTCACCGAAGGTGGCGTAATTGCTCATATCGTCTTTAGAGAAATTGTACGAGCAGCTCGCAAGCGTAAGAACAAGCATTACGAGGGTGAGCATCAAACTAAGAATTTTCTTCATGATTTCTTTCCTTTTATATATTTTTTAGCAATGCGGCATTCTCTGCCGGGGCATAAGACCGCCGCAAATTCCTTGCGTACATATCATTATAGCACACTGTCGGAGAAAAAGCAAACATTTTTTTATATTTTTTAAATATTTTTTTGTTATTACCGTAAAAGTGCGCTTTTTTGCCTGAAATGTCTGCTTTTTCCGAAAAATCCGTCAATCCTCGGTAGGATAACCAACCTCGGCGTCTATGTCCTTGGCATTAAGGACGTCGATAAAGCCCTGTGCTATCTTCTTGAAGGCGCCTGTAGAGAGATAGAAGTCGGTAACTCCCTCTGTTATCTGCTTGCCCTCGGAATCCGAGCGATACAGGCTGACCATAACGCGTCTTTCGTCTATTTTGTGGAACTCGTAGGTGTAATAATAGCCGCTTGTCTCAAGAAGAACAGACATTTTCATAAGAGGCGCCCGGCTCTTGATTTCAGCCTTCTCTGCGTCGCTCATATCCGACAGGGTGTCGGTGTAATATATACCGTAAATGAGGTGCATCAGGTTCTTGAAGTTGCCGGAGCCAAGCGTATCCTTACTTCCCATTATCATACTGCCATCGCCCCTTACGTTATTGTAAAGCGTCGTCAACTCGGTCTCGGTAAGCCCATTTGCCTCTATGAATTTAGAGAATTCGGTCACGAAGCAATCTCCCGACTGACTTGTCGTGACGTGCGACAGGTTATAAATATCGTAGTCACCGCTCGGAGGAATACTGTAGGCGTTGCCCTCCGCGTCAACGTAAACGGTTTCGTGGAGAAGGTCGAAATTGTATTTGCCGTAGACATCGTTCATATTGAACTCAAGCTTAACATTCTCTATCAGCATCAGGTCAACGAGCAAAAGATTACGTCTTGCCCAGAATTCAGCAAAGTCAAATTCAAGGAAGTCGAACATATCACCGTCTACCTTCGTCACGATGTCGTACATATCAGACGCAACGTATCTCGTGCCGTCATACTGCTCCTCGCTGATGTAGAGGTAGAAGGATAGCGTATCGCGCCAGTCGTAGTTATCAAGCTTATTTTCGTCCTCGTAGTTCTCGTCCTCTCTCGGATATATTCCTCTCGGAATCTCTATATACAAGGTATAAGCGTAAAGACCGTAACGGTCCATCACCGACGGTGTGAGACCGATAGCCAGCGTCTCGTCGCCGATAAGTCCCGAGGCTGTGGTTGACGAGGAGCTTGTAACGCCCATAAAATATTTGACAATCTCAATGCAGGTGTCTGCGTTTATGCCGTAGAGCGAATACTTGCCCTCCATCTTATTCGTATAATAGGATTCCGCGTAGAATGGGTCTCTGTCCGACGCGTTGACAAAGCCGAAGGCTGTGACAAGCTCGGAGGTGACGAAATACTCAATCTCGGAGATACGGTAGGTTATGAAATCGTAGAATATCTCGCTGTACTCGGTATAAGTCATAACGCTGATATTAAGATCTGCCGAGACGCCCTTGCCAACAAGAGCCTCGCGAAGTCTCGTGGTCTCCTCGGGCTCGTCCTCGGTTTTGGCAAGAGAGACCGTACCAACGTGAATATCCTCCTGCTTTACACCGTTTACAACGACGTAATAGCGATATACGACGATGGAGTCCTCCTCAATTTGAGTGCTCTCCTTGCCGTCCTTGTCGTATATCTCAAGAATGTCGCAAACGACGTATTCTCCCTCAAACTTTACCGCGTTATCGACGGTGTAGTCAATTGTGAAGGTCACCGTCTCCGCAAGAGCTCCTACCTTCGACGAGGAGAGGGATGCCTTTGCATCGGCGGGAATTCTTTCATCATTAAGGTCGAGAACTGCGTGAGAGGGATAGTCGGAAAGCTTCTCGCCGTCTGCGCTCACCTCATAGGTAACCTTGATAAGCGTGTTATCTCCAACCGCAAAGCCCGTCTCGGTTATCTCAGCCTCATCGGTCAAAATCGCCTCGACGGCGGTTATCTTATACTCGTAGCTGACCGTGTCCTTATTTCCAAGGTCTATTGTCTTTGACTGCGATATAAGAGTGAAGATTATAGCGTCGTCGGGGTTTGCGCTCCCGGCGCTGTAATCGTAATACATACCGACCTTTTTGCCGGTAAGTGCGTTTATCATTCTTACGTAGTCGGGGTTATCCTTATGAGCGCCGAGATTAAACTCGGTTTTCGCAAAGCCCGAATAGCGATAGCCGTCCTCTCGGTCGCCGAGTGCAGACGAAAAGGCGTCGCCCGGATTTATAGGAGTTATGCTCTCAGCGTTCGCTATTACCTGTGAACCCGCGAGAACGATCTCGCCCTCGTTTCTGTGAACGGTGTTCTTCCATTCTCTGAAATCGTTGGTAAGATATGCGGCGAGAATGCTGTCGTCACCGCTCATTCCCTCGGTCACGATATAAGGCTTTATAAAGGAAACGAAGCCCTGAACGCCATACTCCATATAGTTGAGTGCCGAGCAATAAATATAGTCGCGCCCGTCTACCATGAAGTATCTGCCTGCACCGGAAATATTCTGCTTTCCGATAGTCAGGGTGTGCGTTTTCTCGTCCTCTCCCTCCTCGGCGGAGTAGGAGATTTTTATAGAAACCGATTTTTCCTCTGTAAATCCAAAGCCCTCAAGCTGATTTTGTCTTACCTCGGGGTCGGAGGAAAGCTCAATTCTCTCCTGAAAGGCGGTAAAGCCCACCGCGCTGCAAAGATAGGACATAGCGGGAATCATACCCATTCCGTCCTTTTGGTCTATTGCATAAAGCGAGCTGTAGGCGATATTCTCGTCGGTGCCGAGAATATTTGGGTAATACACGTCAAGTCTGCCCTCGGCATTGGTATAGTAGAGTATCATGTCGCCATTCTCATCAGGGCGGGCAAGCCTGAAGGAATTAGACTTGTCCGAAACGCTGATATAATTCAGCTTCGAGTCCTCGATATAAGGATACGCGACGTTATAGCCGCCGTATGTGCTCTCTCCGTCAAGAACGTCGAGCAGCTGCTTCTTATTACCGGTGCTTCCCTTGCCATCGAGGAATATATTCATAAGAATCGATGCGGTGAGCAAAACGGCAAAGGAGATAAGAAGAATGAGAGCTGTCAGGAGCTTTTTATTGAATTTCTTTTTTACCCGTATCATTCCACACTCCTTACAGATATTTTCTCTTAATCTTCACAACTATGCCCATTACTGCAAGCGCCACGGGCAGAAGGAAGATAAATACCGAATAAACTACAATCTCCGACGTTGCTAGACCGTGATTATACTTTAGGGGCGTCGATGCGTCCTTGTAGTAAATCGACTCTCCGACAGCCGTCATCTTGTCCGAAATCAGCATCTTTCCACCGTAGGAGGAGGAATTCTGCGACGTTCCGCCAAGGTCTATGGAGGCATACTCATCAGAGCGCGTCGTGTTGGTAGCCGCCGCAACAAGAACGTCGTAGTTAGAATAAGCGCTGCTTCCAAGGAAATAGCTTGTGAAGAACTCTGCGCTGTTGGCGCACATTACGTAGGAATATTTGTTCTCATTCGTTACCGAATCGAGCTTCTTTCTTACCGTAACCGCAACAACGTCCTTACGTCCCTCGTTAGCGTAAAGAAGGCTATAATTGCCGTTCTCATCCTTGATGTAGGCGGTTGCCTTATCCGAGGTGAAGATAATGGGGGAATAAATTCTCGATATGCCGGCAGTACCGTTCTCGAATATCGAGTCGGAGGCGCCGTAGGCGCATTTCATATATCCCGTATCGGTCATAATAAATTTGGGCGCGCTCTGAAGGCTCGCAAACTCGGAATAAATTCCCATTCCGTAGCCGTTCTCGTCGGTATTATAATCGCCTATGATTTGAGTTTTTGTGTCATCGGCGTCAGCAATATTATTCTCGCTGTCTTTAACGAGCGCGTTCTCAAATTCAAATCCCCATTCCTTGAGGAACTCCTCAAAGAGAGGAAGCTCTTGCTCGTGGTCCTTAGCCACCATAACCGTGCCGTAATTTGATACGAGATATCTGTCAAGCTTCTCAAGGGGTGAAACGTAATAAAAATCGTTCTCTCGGTCAGGGTCGGGAAGAAAATCCTCGGTCGGATTGTTAATGACGATGAGCGCGCAGTCATCGGGGATTTCCTCGGTTGCGAGGTTAAGCGTCTTTACGCTAAGTCCCGCATCCTCAAGCACGTGAATGAAATTAAGAAGCTCGCGTTTTTCATCAGGCCTTGCCGCATCGTAAAAGGTCTCGCCGTTGCCGGTCAGAAAATACGCCGAAGCAGAGCCTGCGTTGCTGAAAGCTGTAACCGACTTTAAGAGCGACGCCATTTTGTATTCTCCGTTATAGGAGAAAAGATTATCACTGCTGTCTCTATACCAGAACACCTCTGCCTTGACTACTCTGTATCTGTCGCCGTAGGATATAATAACGTCGTCTGACTCTATTTCGGCAAGAGACGTGGTTTTGTATTTCGATACTGCGGTAGGGTTGAGGGCAACGTTGACGGTTTTGGTCTTGATATTATCGAAGCTGTTGTCAAGCATCACCGACATAAAGTAAAGAACCCTCGTCACCGTCTGAGAAATAAGTCTGTCGGGGTCGTCGCAGAATATTATCTCAACCTCCCCGTCCAGCTCCTCAACGAAGGCGCACTCCTCCTTCATTGCTTCTGTAAGAGTGTAGAAGCCCTCGTAGGTAAGGTCGAGAAAAAGTGTCTTGTGTATGCCAAAGTAGCCGAGCACCAGGTTGAGCGCTATTGCAAGAATTATTATCACGAGGGTGACGAGGGTAAATATCCTCGTTCTCTTGCTTTTTCCTTTTAAAATATTCATCTGGGCATCACCTGTTCTTTCTTCTTATGAGGACAACGGCACACACCACGGCAAGGGCTACAGGTATTGTCATAATGATAGCGGTGTATATATTTGCCGTCTTAAGCGTAAGTCCTTCGAGTATGGGGGTTCTGAAGGATATAATTTTCGCTCCGTATGGAAGCTGTGAGCAGCCGTAAAAGCGCTCGAGGAGCGAATAAACGAAGTCCTTGTTTGCGTATCCGTTGGTTATGAGAGAGGCTGTTGTCGCAAGATAGGTGCTGGGAACGACGAACAGTCTTCCGACCCTGCCGTCCTCTCCCGTAATCTCTGCGCTTGCAGCTACCGTATAGCCGCCCGCGGTGTCGGTTGCCACTCCGTGAGCATAAAGCTGCGACGTACCCGAGGAAACCAAAAGCGGTGTAGCCTCACCCGAAAGCTCAAGAGCCGCAACGTCGCTGATTATAACTCTTCCGCCCGAATACTTGGCTACGTTATCCGAAAGCCATCTGCCGTCCTCGTTTTCCGCATAGCCTGCTACTATCGTGTATCCGCTGAGGGCAATAGTATCGGCGCTGTCTCTGACTATGTTAAGAGCTCTGTCGCCGTCCTCGTTTTCCGCATAGGAGAGCGAGATGCCGTAATCACCGAGTATTCCCTCAAGCACTCTGAGCTCATTTGCGAGAGAATTAAGCGAAACGTAAAGATTTCCGCCCCTCTCAAGATAGTGCTTGATTCTGTCGCTGTCGCTCTCGCCTCTCGCTCCCGAGCCCTCAGCCGAAGCCTCGAAATCGGTCCTGGGATTTGAAATTATAAGAAGGTCGGCGTTCTCAGGCACCTCGGAGGTTTTAAGGTCAACCACGCCTATCTTATATCCTGCACTTGAAATAAGGTTGGCAAAGGCAGGGTCTATAACCTCACCGTGACCGCTCGTGAAATAAGCAGTCTTATGCTCATCCTCGAGCACCCAGCATATATTTGCCGCCATAACCTCCTCACCGTTATAGGCTACCGGGTAGGGATCCGTACCCGAATAATCAAGCACGAAGAAATCGGCGTATCCCGCATCGGTGGACGTATCGGTTACAACCCTGTGATTGTCTCCGTATATAAATATAACCGAGGTCTTGGTTATTGGCATCACGTTTCCATCGGAGTCGGTAGCGTACTTGCTGACGTCAAGATAGTCGCCGCCGTCGGTTGTGTTTGTTATGATGTTGACGTATTTAAGCTCTATGGCATCGGGGTATTTTGCCTCAAATTGCTTAGCCGTGCGATAAACGTAACCGCCCGTGCCGTGCTCGCTGACGTTTTTCTCGGGATAGCAGAAGAGCACGGTGACCTTTTCTCCGACGCTCGCCGTCCTCGCCATTATATCATGCATATTATCGCTGATAGAGAAATCCTCCGTCGCCGTCGCGGATATATGCCAACCAAAGTAGGAAAAGAGCGTATAGAGCACGGTGTTAGCGACGAGAATAACCGCAATAACGGCCGCCGTCAGCACCGAGGAGGAGAATTTCTCACCCGAGAGCAAGTCTCCCATTTTTTCTTTCATATTTTTCATTATTTGTTCTCCAAAGCGTTATTAGCCGAATCTGCGTCTATCGTACACTCTGTAAGTAAGATAAAGGAAAATAGAGCCGACAGAAATATAGTAAATCACAGAAGACATGTCAAAATATCCATTGGAGAAGGTCTGGAATCTCGTGAATATCGATATGCTGTCAAGAACGTATCTGAGCCAATAGGTCGACGGAAGAAGCGCGTTCACAAGACCGATAATCAAAAACGCCATAATTATAGCAATAGTTCCGACAGCCGCCGAAAGCTGATTCTCGGTAAGCGAGGAAACGAAAAGACCTATGGCTATGAACACGAATCCTACGAGCAGAAGCGCAAGAAGGTTGCCTACGAGCACTCCCACCTGAATGAAGGCGTAGCTGTAAAGTATCAGGAAATAAAGCGAGGTGAAAACGGCTGCTCCCGCAAACATCGTGTACGCCGCAAGAAACTTACCGATTACCATAGAGGGTATCGAGAGGGGAGCGGTCAGAAGAAGCTGCTCGGTCTTGGTCTTTCTCTCCTCGCTGAAGGACTTCATAGTAAGAAGAGGGAGCGCTATTGCCGAGAATAGCATCATTATCATATAAAACGATGCGGGATTTGCCGACATTGAATAAAGCGTTGAATAGCAGAAGGTAAGTCCGGCTACCGCAAGATATAGGACAAGGAAAACGTATCCTATGACGCCCGTGAAATAGGAGCGCATTTCTCTTTTGTATATTGCAAGCATTTGTTTATCCTCCGTCCTTATCTTTTCTTGGTCTTAGAGGGCGCGCTTGTCGCCTCGCCTCTGTCTATGAGCTTTATGAACACAGACTCAAGGTCGGTTCCCACGGGATTAAGCCCGAATATAGTCCAGTTTTTCGACACGCAAAGAGCGAACAGGCTTTTCCTCACGTCTATACCCTTTTCGCTCTCGACGATGAAGGTGTAAGCCTCGGAATCTCTCTCTCCCGTAGCCTTTACCTTCTTCACGCCGCTTATCCGTCCAAGAGCCTGCTCGACCTCGCGCTCGGGGCCGGCAATTTTTACCGAGAGGCTGTATCCGCCCTCTATCGTCTTGACGATATTGTCGGTCTTCTCGTCTGCGATTATCTTGCCCTTGTTAATTATAATAACTCTCTCGCAAACCGCCTGAACCTCTGCAAGTATATGAGTGGAAAGAATGACGGTGTGCTTCTTTCCAAGAGTTCTTATGAGGTTTCTGACCTCTATAATCTGCTTCGGGTCAAGACCTACCGTGGGCTCGTCGAAGATTATTATTCTCGGGTCGCCGACAAGCGCTGCGGCAATTCCCACTCTCTGCTTATATCCCTTAGAGAGATTTCTTATAAGCCTGTCCTTCACATCGGCAAGCTTGACGACATCAAGTATCTCGGCAAGATGCTCGGCGCGCGGAAGCTCGCAGACCTTAAGCTCGTATACAAAGCCGAGAAACTCTGACACAGTCATCTCGGGATAAAGCGGCGGCTGCTCGGGGAGGAAGCCGATAAACTTCTTCGCTCCTATAGGGTCCTCGAGTATATTTATGCCATTGATATAAGCCGCGCCAGAGGTAGACGAAAGATATCCCGTAAGAATATTCATCGTCGTGCTCTTTCCGGCGCCGTTAGGTCCGAGAAGTCCGACTATCTCGCCCTCTCCTATCTCGAAGCTTACGTCGTTTAATGCGTAATTCGAGCCGTATCTCTTCACAAGATTTTCTACTTTTACCACTGTTGTTGTCTCCGTTCTTGCCTGTTGGCTAAGATTATAGTGAAATATTCAGTACCCATTATTTTAGCATATAATTTTAAATAAACTGTTAACAAAACCGCGCAATATAAGATAATATAGCAAAAATAGTATAAACGAGATATAAATTTAATATGAACGAACCGAAAAAAGCTCACCGCACTTGACAAAAAGCCAAGATGGTTGTATAATTATTAGGATATTCAAGGCAAAGGAGCCAAAAGATGACAGGCGACAGAAAAACAGTATTCTCGGGAGTTCAACCCTCGGGAAACCTAACGATAGGAAACTACCTCGGCGCGATAAAGAATTTCTCGCGCTTCTCCGATGAATATAAAACCTTCTACTGCGTGGTTGATCTTCACGCAATAACGGTTAGACAAGTCCCCGCAGAGCTGCGCCGCAGAACCTACGAAACGCTGGCGCTCTATATGGCGTGCGGCCTTGACCACGAGAAAAACACTCTCTTCGTGCAATCACACGTGCCCGCCCATGCGGAGCTCGGCTGGATACTCGACTGCTACACTATGTTCGGTGAGCCCTCCAGAATGACGCAGTTCAAGGATAAGAGCGCAAAGAACGCGCAAAATATAAACGCAGGACTCTTCACCTACCCTGCGCTGATGGCAGCGGATATACTTCTCTACGGTACAGACGTCGTTCCCGTCGGAATAGACCAGAAGCAGCACCTCGAGCTTGCCCGTGATGTTGCTATACGCTTCAATCAGATATACGGCGACACCTTCACCGTACCCGAGGGATATATCTCGCAGGACACTATGAAGATTATGTCGCTTGCCGAGCCGACCTCAAAAATGTCGAAATCCGACCCTAACCAGAACGCCGTCGTTTATATTCTCGACTCGAAGGACGACATAATGCGTAAGTTCAAGAAGGCAGTCACCGACTCTGACGCTTCGGTTCGCTATTCCGAGAATAAGCCCGGGGTATCAAACCTTATGACGATTTACCGTGCCTTCACGGGCAAGAGCTACGAGGATATCGAGCGCGAGTTCGACGGACGCGGCTACGGTGACTTTAAGCTTGCAGTCGGAGAGGCGTGTGCCGACGGTCTTGCCGACGTGAGAGCCGAGTTCGACAGGCTTATCAAGGATAAGGCATTCCTTGAGAGCGTTATGAAGTCGGGCGCAGACGAAGCCTCTTACTACGCAAGAAAAATCATGTCAAAGGTAAGAAGAAAGATAGGTTTTGTAAACTAACATTTGCATTTTCGGAAAAGCACTTGTATTTTTGCGAATTTTTTCGCTGTTACAGGTGCTTTTTCTTTTTCGGGGCATAATGGCTTTAAAGGGGGTGCGCGATATTCTCACAGTAATTCTTTCGTATGCCTTGTGCCTAGCCGTTCTATACGTTTCGTCCTCCGTCGGAGCAGTAGATATGCCCGATTTCAAGCGAAAACTTAACACGGTACCCGTCCCTCGCCTCGGCGGAATCGGCTTTTTCATTGCTTTTTTCGCCTCTCTTGCTTTGAAATGGCTCTTCTTTGGCGAGGCAACGGTTATCGAATCTACGCTTGTTCTTACGGGCGGACTTACCCTACTTCTTGGAGCGGCAGATGATTTTTTCGACCTATCGCCTATGATAAAGCTGGCATTTCAAGGCGTCATATCTCTCATATCGGCAATTATGCTCTCGCAGGGTGAGCCCGTGTCTTCGATTTTAACAAAAGCGATATATATCCTACTCCTTATTAACTCATTCAATTTTATAGACGGTCTCGACGGTCTGTGTGCCGGTATCTCAATCTCTTCGCTCTTCTTTTTCTCACTCTGCGACCTGATTTTTCTACACACGGGTATGGGTATATGCGCAATTTTGCTATTGCTTTCTCTTGTCGGCTTCATTCCGCTAAACGTCTATCCCGCAAAGCTCTATATGGGTGACGCGGGCTCGGAAACGCTCGGTCTTGCGGTCGCCCTTTTCAGTCTTTCATATATAAACGAGGGGCTTTTTATAGTCTCGGTATTTGCGCTTATTCCGATTGCCGACGCGCTTATCGCAATAACAAGAAGACTTGCAGCCCGTCGCTCACCCTTCAAGGCGGATAAAGAGCATTTGCATCATAAGCTCCTAGACCTCGGTCTTTCACACCCTGCCGCCGTCAACCTTCTGGTCATTATTTCCGTATTTGTTTCTTTTCTATCGCTATCGGTATATCTGTTTGCCTCATAGCAAACACCTCTGCTTTAATTGAAAAAGCGGGCGGTCTCTCCCGGAGACCGCCCTTTTGAATGTGCGTTTTATTGAATTTAATTTACCGGAGTGATTACAACGCTACCCGCGGGTGCTGTAAAGGTGAGAAGTCCGCCTTGGGTATCCTCGGTTTCCGCGATATAGGTTGTTTCATCATAGGTAGCTTTGGTGAAGGCGTTTACAGTGTAAGTTCCGTAATCCGCACCGCTTACGGTAACCCTCCACTCGCCTGCCGCAAGACCGGAAACGTAGTAGCTCATCTCTCCGTCGCCCGATACGGTGAAGGAAACAGCATCGGCAGCGCTATCTCTCGCGGTTGCGAATACGGCGGCAATCTTCTTGCCAAACACCGCGCCCTCAACACCGTTTGCAGCCGCCAGCGCTCTGACCTCAACGCTTTCGTCGTTGCCTCTGTCGGTAACGTAAAGCACGTTCATGAAGGTTGCGTCCTTGTTCGAGCGGGTAGAAACTATTTCAACTCTGCCCCAATGTCCGTCGTCGGCTG
>JAZSIJ010000151.1:0-28684 GCA_045533755.1 Eubacteriales bacterium
ATCGGTTCGGCGGGTGTTTCCGCTGTTCCTATGGCGGCAAGAGTTGCTCAGGATGAGGGAAGAAAGGCTGATCCCTCTAACTTCCTTCTCATGCACGCAATGGGACCCAATGTTGCCGGCGTTATCGGCTCTGCGGTTGCCGCAGGCTTCTTCCTCAGCTTCTTCGCTTAAGCTGAGAATCAAATTGAAAGGATAACTTATAATGTCAAAAGTTTTGATTACAGAAACCGTCCTTCGAGACGCACATCAGTCTCTCGCGGCTACCAGAATGACCACCGAAGAGATGATTCCCATTCTCGAGGATATGGATAAGGTCGGCTATCATTCCCTTGAGGCTTGGGGCGGCGCTACCTTTGATTCCTGTCTCCGATTCCTTCACGAAGACCCATGGGAAAGACTCCGCACCATAAGAAACCACGTTAAGAATACCAAGCTCCAGATGCTTTTCCGCGGACAGAACATTCTTGGATACCGTCATTACGCAGACGACGTTGTTGAGTATTTCGTTCAGAAGTCGATTGCTAACGGTATTGATATAATACGTATTTTCGATGCTCTTAACGATTCGAGAAACCTTGAGACGGCTATTAAAGCTACTATCAAGGAAGGCGGTCATGTTCAGGCTGCTATTTCCTATACCACATCTAAGTTCCATACCAACGAGGGCTTTGCACAGTATGCAAAGCAGCTTGAGGAAATGGGCGCGCACTCCATCTGCATCAAGGATATGTCGGGGCTTCTCAAGCCCTACGAGGCATATCAGCTCGTAAAAACCATTAAGAACAGCGTAAAGATTCCCGTGCATCTTCACACTCACTATACGGCAGGTCTTGGCTCAATGACTCTTCTTAAGGCTATTGAGGCAGGTGTAGATGGTGTTGATACCGCGATTTCGCCTCTTGCCATGGGTACTTCCCACACTCCCACAGAGTCGCTTGTCGCAACGCTTCAAGGTACTCCCTACGACACCGGTCTCGACCTTGCAAGGCTTGACGTTATCGCAAAGCACTTCAACAAAATCAGAGAGGACTATCTTGCATCAGGTCTCATAGACCCCAAGGTGCTCAAGGTTGACGTTAACGCTCTTCGTTATCAGGTTCCCGGAGGAATGCTTTCAAACCTTATTTCTCAGCTTAAGATGGCAGGAAAATCGGATAAGCTCGACGAGGTTCTTGAGGAGGTCGCAAATGTCAGAGCAGATGCAGGATATCCGCCCCTTGTTACCCCTTCGTCTCAAATAGTGGGCACTCAGGCAGTCAACAACGTCCTCTTTGCCGGTGAAGGCAGATATTCGCGAGTAACGAAGGAATTCAAAGGTCTTGTACGTGGAGAATACGGTAAGTGCCCTGCGCCTATTGCCGATGACCTCCGTAAGAAGATAATCGGCGACACGGATATAATCGACTATCGCCCGGCTGACAAGATTGCTCCCGAAATTGACTCGCTCCGTCAGAGAGTTGCGCCATACGAGGAGCAGGACGAGGATCTTCTCTCGCTTGCGCTCTTCGAGCAGGTTGCTATCAAATTCTTCGAGTGGAGAAAGCAACAAAAATACAATCTCGACACCAATGCTGATGCCGAGAACGGAATTCATACAATCTAAAAAGAAGGAAAATATCCTAGCATTAGTGTTGTTCGTTTAGGAATTTTTGAAACATAAAAAATTTTATAGGAAATTGCACTTCAAACTGAGAAAAATCAGATTCCAAATCGGAGTCTGATTTTTCTTTTTCCTTTTATAAAAGGTTATATTAAGTTTTTACATTTTGCTTTCAAGACGTTTTTTTCGTCTAACGCGATTTATGTGCCTTTCGAAATCACCGTTTGCAATAAGTTCAGCAATAACGTACTGAATATATGTGGGAACTGTGCAAGAATAAAAACCAAGTTTTTCTTCAAAAACCTTCACAAGTCTCATAGGTAATACCATATATCCGACACGAAAAGCCGAGGAAATAGTTTTAGAAAAAGTATTCAGGTAGATTACATTGTCTAGCTTTGTAGTTGCGAAGAGAGTTTCTTCAGGTTTTTTAGATATTGAAAACTCTGATTCAAAATCATCTTCAATAACATATTTGTTTTTTTCACTTGCCCAAGATAAATATTCGTGCTTTTTAGAAGCACTTGCGGAAACACCGCTTGGGAAGCTTCTATAAGGTGAAACGTGCAAGATATTCGCATCACAATTCCATAGTTCGGAACTGTCAATACCATCGTGTCCAAGCTTTAGTTTTACATAGTTTATATCCAAGGATTTGTAAACTTGTTCTATCTGCTTGTAGGACGGACTTTCTATCGCAATTATATTACTGTGTCCTAAAAGAATCGAAATAAGATTATATAAATATTCAGAACCCGCTCCTATTACAATTTGTTCAGGGGCGGCGTGTATGCCACGACTTCGAGCAAGATATAAGCTGATATTTTTTCTTAACTCATTACACCCTGAATTAGGAGAACGGACTAAAATTTCTTCACCAAAATCATTGATAACCTTTCGCATTGCTTTTGCGATTGAGTTAAAAGGAAAACTGTAAACGTTAGCAGTATGTTTTGTGACAAAATCATTTTTGTGTACGTGTTCTAATTTTGAAAATGAAGCAAAACCGGCGTTGGGCCTGAAAATTACATAATATCCGCTACGCTCTTTCGACTCCACGTATCCTTCTTGAATTAGCAAATCATAAGCGTGTTCTACGGTAATTGCACTTAATCCCGTTTCAGCGCAAGTAATCCTTTTTGACGGTAATTTGCTTTTGTGGGGATAAACGCCTTGAACAATATCATCTCTAAAATAATGGTAGAGTTGTAAATATGCAGGAATGCCACTTTTTTCTTCAATAATATATTTCATCTGATATTATAAAAAACTCCTAATTTGACTATTTTAATATAACCAAAAATATTATACAATATTGGAAAAACAAAGTCAAGGAGAAATATATGAAAAAGCCTTATTATCTTAAAAATACAGTTTATTTGTGCATCACAGCAATGCTTATGGCTCTGAACGTAGCAATGAGTTCGTTTGGTATTCCCGTTCCCGGCGGACATTTGTATATGAACGACGTAGTCATTTGTCTTGCAGCAATAATGTTAGACCCGGTTTCAGCGTTTATGGTTGGCGGTGTGGGTGCTTTTCTCGGGGATTTATTCTTCTATCCAACGCCTATGTTCGTATCTTTGGTAACACACGGAATACAAGCAGTTATAATCTCGGTGTTTTCACATTACGTAATGAAAAAGCATCCTATTATTTCATCAGGAATAGGTGTAACAATCGGTGCAATCATTATGATAGTTGGATACTCTTTAGGAAGAGCCTTTATATATAGCACTCCTGAATACGCTATCTTAAAATTGCCTTATCAAATACTTCAAGCAGTAGTTGGTGCCGTAATGGGTATGGTTCTTTGTTGGAAATGTGGTATTTATAAAATATTCAAAAGATATGCAAAAATAGAAAGTCAAAGCAAATCTTCTGTTGAGGTTAATTCTTAATAAAATTTATAGGAATTTGCATTTTCAAGCGAAAAACAGCGGAGTATTAGCGTGATAAACTTAACGGAGTATCACGCTAATACTCGGCTGTTTAAAATTACTCAGTCTTTTCGGAGCTTTTGATTCCTATATCGGTATCCATAACCGATCCGGTTGTTATTGACGCTTTTCCGAATTTCTGCCTGATTTTATCAAGCGTTTCTTCTCGTTTTCTGCTTTTTGTTCTAGTATTATTACTTTGGGTGTCAAACATATCTATTTGCTCAAAAGCCATATCTGCTCGCACTAAATTACAAGCGGTAACTGTAAGCATTCGAATAGGCTTTCCTTCGTTCCATTCCGAAAGCAGTATTTCATAGGCGAGCGATGCAATCTCTCTGCCTATATCCGTCGGGGGATTATGTGGTCTTTGTCTTTGTATGGAACGAAGATACTCATCTTTTACGGTGAGCTGAACGGTAGCGCATTTCATCCCCTTGGCTCTGAGGCGGCAGCCTATTTCCTCTGCGAGAAATTCAATGCCCACCCTACACTCTTCTTTCGTAACCAAATCGTGCTTAAAGGTGAAGCCGTTACCGACGCTTTTAACGTCATCCTTATCGGTTGCGACGGGACTGTTGTCCTCGCCTCTTGCATAGCGGTATATCATCTCACCCATTTTTCCGAAACGCATACGAAGCATATCGGGGCTGGTAGCCGCAAGCTCACCTATAGTCCTTATTCCCATTGAAGAAAGCTCATGCTCGGTTCTCTTACCTACAAAAAGCATATCTCCCACAGGAAGCGGATAGACTATCTTCCTGAAATTATCCTCACTTATAACCGTAACAGCATCGGGCTTTTTATAATCGCTCCCCAGCTTTGCGAACACCTTGTTAAAGGAAACGCCCACAGATATAGTAATCCCTATCCTTTCCTTAACCTCTCTGCGTATTTTCTCGGCAATCTCCTCACCTGTTCCAAATATTCTTTGGCTTGCGGTTACATCGAGCCAGCTTTCGTCGATTCCGAAGGGCTCTATCATGTCGGTATATTTAGCATATATCGCGTTTACCTTTTTAGAATATTCGTAATATAGCTCGTGATGAGGGGGTACCACAACAAGGTCGGGACATTTTTTTCTTGCAGAATATACCGTTTCTGCGGTTTTTATGCCGTATTTTTTTGCAAGCTCGTTTTTCGCAAGTACAATACCGTGACGGTTTTCCGAGCTGCCGCACACTGCCATAGGTACGCTCGCATATTCGAGATGAAATACAGTTTCAACCGATGCGAAAAAACTGTTGCAATCGCAATGTAGTATCACGCGGTTATTCATATCAAAGCTCATCCTCTTGGGGCTTTGACAGGCGTCTGTCCACGGGGGCGCCCTCCTTGAGCGTAAACCAAAACTCGCAGCCACTGTCCTCGGATATAACACCAATGGTTTCGTTATGAGCCTCGACTATAGTTTTGCATATATAAAGCCCCAGTCCTACGCCGGTTTTGTCTAGGCCTCGGCTTTTATCAGTCTTGTAAAACCTGTCGAATACTCTCTCTTTGTCCTCACCCGTCAAGCGCTCGCCATCGTCAAAAACAGAAATCCGGAGCTTCTTTGCTTCTATCTTTTTAAGCTTTATGATGAAGCGTCCGCCCTCACGTGCAAACTTAATGGCGTTGTGACAGAGATTGTACAGAACCTGATGTATTGCATCCTTGTCAGCATTGGCAAACATTTTGTCATCATCAGAAATGAATTCCACCTCAAGCCCCTTTTCCTCTATTTTTTGCTCAAAGGAAATGAGTATTATTCTGGCAACCTCAGCAACGTCGAAATCGGTAAAGGCGAATTTTCTGTCTCCGGATTCCAGGCGTGACACGTCAAGGAGCTGAGAAACCAGCCTCGAAAGCCTGTGCACCTCTGAAGAAATTACACCGAGGTAATATTCATGCTTCTCGGGAGGAATAGCTCCCGAATTTATTCCGTCAATAAAGCCCGCTATCGTAGTCATAGGTGTTCTCAGGTCGTGTGATACGCTTGCAAGGAAGGAATTTCTCATTTTTTCGAGATTTTCAAGCGACTCTGCCATGTGATTAAAGGCATCGCCAAGCTCTGCGACCTCATCCTTGCCGGAAACAACAACTCGAGTACCAAGCCTCCCTTTAGCGAACTCTTTTACCGCCTTCGTCATATTACGAAGAGGATTAACCAATCGCTCGGTTATAAAATAAGTCGCTATAACAGCAGCCAGCATAACCCAGATAGAGCTGTTTACTACCGCCTTTCTCGCAGTGCTGATAAGGTTATCCTCCGCGAGCGTCGAAGAAACGGTAAGCACGTAACCGAGAGCATAATCCAATTTGTCAATTTTGGTTGAATATATAAGAGATTTTCCTTGCAGATATCCGTTGAGCGTTCCGCTATATACCGCAGAGTCATCATCATAGGAAACAAGTTTAAGTGACGAAAATTTTATACTGCCAAGCGTATCTCCGTCCAGCTGCTCTTTTATTTGCAGCTTTTTATTAACGGTGGTAAGATAAACCTCCCCGTTTCCATCGATTATAACCACGTCAAAATCGGTATCCATGCTGACAATAGAATTTACGAGATATTTCGCTATATCAGAGTTTACGAAGTCCAACAAATCATAAGCTCTGTTTTTTTCTATCTCCGAGGCAATAAAGCTCGATGCAGATGAGAGTCTGTTCTCTTTTTCCTGCATCGAATAATTTCGTATCATAGAGGTTACTATTCCCGAGAGCATCAAGAAGCTAATCAGTATGATGCTGGCGAAGGTTATCATATATTTTGAAAAGGATGATTTGAACATATCTTTTTCTCCCGACTGACTTTTATCACAAGTACAACATTATTATACAATATTTTATCACAGCGTGTCAAATATTTTTTGCTTACACGATTGACTATTTTTAAATTTTATGTTAAAATAACTAAAGTAAAATTCGAAAAGAGGAATTTCAAATGACAGTTACGAGATTTGCGCCAAGCCCTACCGGCTATATGCACATAGGAAATCTCAGAACGGCGCTCTATTCTTATCTGATTTCAAAGCACGACGGCGGTAAATTTATCCTTCGTATAGAAGACACCGACCGCGAAAGGCTTGTAGAGGGGGCGGTTGACGTTATCAAGTCTACGCTTAAAATTACCGGACTTAACTATGACGAGGGCCCCGACGTTGGCGGCGAGCACGGTCCGTACGTTCAGTCCGAGCGTAAAGAAATATATATGGAATACGCAAAGAAGCTCGTAGATATGGACGCTGCGTATTACTGCTTCTGCACAAAGGAAAGACTTGAGAAGCTCCACGAGGACGATGCCGTGGGCGGCTACGACAGGCATTGCCGTAATCTTTCGAGGGAAGAGGTCGAGGAAAATCTCAAGGCAGGTATTCCCTTCGTAATAAGGCAGAAAATGCCTACCGAGGGCGTTACCTCCTACGTTGACTCGGTGTTCGGAGAAATATCTATGAACAACTCCGAGCTTCAGGATCAGATACTTATGAAGGCTGACGGCTATCCCACATACAACTTCTGCCACGTAATTGACGACTACCTTATGGGTGTCACTCACGTTGTTCGCGGTACGGAATATCTCACCTCCACCCCGAAGTACGTTCTTCTCTACGATGCGTTCGGTTGGGAAAGACCCACCTACGTTCACCTTCCGCTTTTGATGGGAAAGGGCGCTGACGGCACGGTTTCAAAGCTCTCAAAGCGCCACGGTGCAGTATCATTCCAGGATCTCGTTGCCGACGGCTATCTTCCCGAAGCAATACTCAACTATATTGCCCTTCTCGGTTGGTGTCCGAAAAACTCCGAGACCGAATTCTTTAATCTTCGCGAGCTTGAGGAAGCCTTTACAATAGACGGCGTTTCGAAATCTCCTGCTGTTTTCGACTTTGAGAAGCTGCTTTGGTTCAACGGCGAATATATACACAAGCTCGACGATGAAGTCTTTAACGAAAAGGTCTCCGGCTTCGTAAAATCCGAGATTCCCGCCTACATTAACAAGGATAAGATGTATTCTCTTTTGAAGACGAGAATTTCCAAGCTCTCCGAGATGGACGAGAAGATGTCGTTCTTCCTTTCGCTTCCCGAATACGATAAGGAGCTCTTCCTCAACAAAAAGAACAAAATCGCCGACTTCGAGATAGTAAAGACCGTTCTCACCGAGGCTTTGGCGGTGCTTGACGGAGTTGATAGCTTTGACAACGACACGCTCTTTGCGGCATTGATGCCTATTGCCGAAAAGCTCGCAATCAAGACCGGCACTCTCATGTGGTGCATACGCATCGCGGTTTCGGGACTTTCGGCTACCCCGGGCGGAGCTACTGAGATTATGGAGGTTATTGGTAAAGAAGAAAGCCTTGCAAGAATTGATACGGCTCTCGCAAAGCTTTAAATAAATTTTAGCGCGGTATGCTCTATTGGCATACCGCGCTGTTTTTTGTGGTTTTTAATCAAGCTCTTTTAGTCCTGTGTAGAGCTCGTAATATCTTCCCTTCTGACGAAGAAGGTCGTCGTGGTCTCCGCGCTCGATTATCTCACCCTTTTCAAGAACCATAATCGCGTTAGCATTTCTTACGGTAGAAAGGCGGTGGGCTATAACGAAGGTCGTTCTATTCTTCATAAGCCTATCCATACCGTGCTCGATGTGGCGTTCTGTTCTCGTATCTACTGAGGAAGTCGCCTCGTCAAGAACGAGTATAGGTGCGTGAGATAGCGCTGCTCTCGCAATATTGAGGAGCTGGCGCTGTCCCTGCGAGAGATTTGCACCGTCGCCCTCGAGAATAGTGTCGTAGCCATTCTCAAGTCGCATAATAAAGCTATGTGCGGAAGCGGTTTTTGCCGCCGCTACAACCTCATCGTCGGTGGCGTCAAGCCTTCCGTAACGAATATTCTCCATTACAGTACCTGTAAAAAGATGAGTGTCCTGAAGCACCATGGCGATATTTTTGCGAAGATGCTCTCTGCTATATGATTTGAGGGGCTTGCCGTCAATAGTTATTTCACCCGACTGTATATCATAGAAGCGGTTGAGAAGATTGGTTACCGTGGTCTTACCCGCACCCGTAGAGCCTACAAAGTCTATTTTCTGTCCGGGCTTCGCGTAAAGAGAAATATTCTTAAGCACGGTCTTTTCGGGAACGTAGCCAAAGGTGACGTCATTAAGAACAACGTGTCCTTTGATTTCGTCGGCGGTAGCTTCCGGCGCATCAAGCTCCTCGGGGTCTGCATCCATAACCGCAAATACGCGCTCTGCTCCCGCGAGGGCCGCAAAGAGCGTAGATACCTGCATGGAAAGCTGGTTTATAGGCATTGCGAACTGCTTAGAATAATTTGCAAAGGCAGTCAGCTCACCCGGTGTAAAGCCGGTCCAGACTATCAAAAGACCGCCCACTCCGAGAGTTATGGCGTAGCATATAAGGCTGATATTATGCATAATAGGTCCGGTTACACCGCCCCAGAATTGAGCCTTCTCCTGCTTATCACGCAGGTCTTCGTTGAGCGTATTCAATTCTTCAATGCACTCGTCCTCGTGATTAAAGACCTTTATTACCTTCTGACCGCTTATGGTTTCCTCTATATAGCCGTTAACTGCACCTATTGCCGCCTGCTGTGCGCCGTAATACTTTGCGGAGTTTTTACCGATAAATCCTGCGGCAAAAACCAAAAGCGGCACAAATACTACAGTTATAATAGTGAGCCATATATTCGTTGTAAGCATAAATACGAAGGTACCGACAAGGCTTATAACTCCGCTGACAATCGACGTTAAGGAGTTGTTTAGCATCACGTCGATGTTATCTATATCATTCGTAAAGCGGCTCATTATCTCACCCGTAGGATGAGAGTCGAAATATCTTACAGGTAAATCCTGAAGCTTGGTAAAAAGATCATCTCGTATAGCTTTTATTGAGTTTTGGGAAACCGATACCATCAGCCTCGCTTGAATATAGCTTCCAAATGCCGATATACCGTAAACAAGGGCGAGTATGATAAGCGCGGCAATCACGTAAAGCGTTATCGCCTCGGCTGTGCCTCCCATAAGTGAGGATATAAACGGCGTGCTGACAAAGGCCTCTATGATGCCGTCAGCAAATTCGGCTATTGCGCTAGGCTCGAGCGGAGCGGTGGGGTTAACCTCTAGCGTAATTCTGTTAATTATGGGAACTATAAGATATCCGCCGCAAAGCGAAGATACCGTAGTGAGCATCATACACAGCAAAACGAATATAAGTCTGAGCCTATACTTTCCTACGTAGGAAAGCAGTCTGCCTACGGTTTTTCCCATGTTTTTAGGTTTTCCCTTTACTCTTGGCCCGGGGCCGCGACCCGGAGCTCCTCGAAGGGATTCTCCGTGAGAGACGCTGTTATACTGCTTTTTGAGTTCATCAAGTGTTCTTGCCATAACATTACGCCTCCTTCTTATCCATTTGCGAGTAATATATTTCACCGTATTCGGCATTCCCTGCGAGAAGCTGCTCGTGAGTTCCGATACCTGTGATTTTTCCGTCATTCATAACAATAATCTCGTCGGCATCCTTAACCGAGCTTATTCTCTGCGCTATAATTATCTTAGTGCACTCGGGAAGGTCGTTAGCAAGGGCGGTTCTTATCTGAGCCTCGGTTGCAGTGTCTACGGCACTTGTTGAGTCGTCGAGAATAAGTATCTTAGGCTTTTTGAGAAGTGCTCTGGCGATACAAAGCCTCTGCTTCTGACCGCCCGAGAGGTTCATTCCGCCCTTATCCAGTATAGTATCGTATCTCTCGCTGAAAGAGGATACGAACTTATCTGCCGCCGAATGCTGTGCTGCCGTTATCATTTCTTCATCACCGGCGTCCGCATTACCCCAGCGAAGATTGTATTCTATGCTTCCCGAGAACAAAAGATTTTTCTGCAAAACCATTCCTATTCCGTCTCGCAGATTGGTAAGCGAGTATTCTTTGACGTTTACGCCGTCTATGAGAACCTCGCCCTCATCAACGTCGTAAAGACGCGGTATCATCGAAATGAGCGTAGTTTTTCCGCAGCCGGTTGAGCCGATTATACCAACCGTTGAGCCCGCCTTAATGTTCAAATTGATGTTTTCGAGCACGCGCTCCTCGCTGTTTTTATAGTAACGGAAGCCTACGTTTCTGAACTCTATGTTACCCTGCTCCACCTTTATTTCACTCGAGGAGGAAAGGTCGTCAATATCTATCTTCTCATCAAGAACCTCGCAAATTCTTCGCGCCGAAGCCATAGCGCGCGATGCCGTCATAAGAAGCATCGTCACCATCATAAGCGAGGAAAGTATTTGAGTTGTATAGGTTATAAATGCACTGAGGTCTCCGACCTTCATTCCAAGCTCACTTGTCGCCTCCGAGAGAACTATTCCGTGACCGAACCAAATTACCGCAATAACCGTGGCGTACATAAATAGGTTCATAACGGGTCCCATAAGAATGACAACCTTTATAGCATTCATTCCCGAGTCCTTGAGATCCTTGTTATCACGCGCGAACTTCTCTATCTCGTAATCCTCTCTTACAAAGGATTTTACAACTCTTACGTTGGTTACGTTTTCGCGGACGGTGGAATTGAGCTTATCGATTTTCTTCTGCATTATGCTGAAGCGTGGGAAGCTTATTTTTATAAGTACGCCTATTACGATTAACATCAAAGGGATTGTGACCGCAAGAACGACCGAAAGCGAGGGCTTCAGTGCAACTGCCATGATAATACCGCCAATTAACATGCCGGGCGAACGAAGAGCCATACGCAAAAGCATATTTACAAAGTTCTGAAGCTGAGTTACGTCGTTAGTCATTCTCGTAACTAGCGAGCTTGCAGAAAACTTATCTATGTTTGCGAAGGAATATTTCTGCACCTTGGAGTAGACATCCTTACGCAAATCGGCAGCAAAATTAACCGAAGCCTTAGCGCCGAAATATGCGCCGCATACGCCGCCCGTCATCATCAGAACAACAATTCCGATAAGAAGTGCCGCAACACCTATACTCATCCATTCATCAAGTGTTCCTGCCTCTCCGTTATTTATTATGAGCGCCAGAAGAAGCGGCATAAACATCTCGCCTATCACCTCGACAATCATACCAACAGGGCCGAGAATGAATGAAGAGAGATAGGGCTTTACGTACTTAAACCATCTTTTCATTTTTATTACCTTTCGTTCGAGTATTGCTTTTTCATATTTGCCTGCATTTTTTCAAGGCAGCGTATATAGCTCTCAAGCTCTTCCTCCGAGAAGCTATCAAAAAGAGCTCTATCCAAGCTTCCGAAAGCAGAGTGAGTGGCATTGACCGTATCTCTGCCCTTCTGCGTGATAGTTATCTCATTGAATCGGTTATCCGTACCGAGCCTGCGTTCTATATATTTATCCGACTCAAGCCGTTTTAAGAC
This sequence comes from Eubacteriales bacterium, assembly GCA_045533755.1. Taxonomy (GTDB): domain Bacteria; phylum Bacillota; class Clostridia; order Oscillospirales; family CAG-272; genus UBA1740. The sequence goes on from JAZSIJ010000151.1 coordinate 11,915, forward strand.
ACCCGTTACTGCGGCAGGTGTTATCGAAAGACGCTCGGCTAACTCCTTCTGCGAAAGAAGCTTATCACACCTTGCAAGGTGCATCAGGGCTCGGTGGCTGGTTATATGCATACCCAAGCCCCTTACCTTCGATTCCAGAAGACATCTGTGCATTTTATCGGTCTGCATCATCATATTCACAGCCGCAAAAATTTTATCCTCTGACATTCCGTACCTCCTTTGGCGTTATTTTATCGGTTAATAATTAAGCACTTAATCATTATAGCAAATCTACGTAAAATGTCAATACATTCACGCAAATATAATAATTTGTTTACAATTGAAAATACTATTGCAAAGAGAAAGGTTTTATGATAAAATGTAGTCAATGAAAACGAGGTGATAAAATGAAAAACACTACCCTTTGTTACATTGAGCGAGACGGCGCTTATCTCATGATACACCGCATAAAGAAGAAAAACGACGAAAACAAAGATAAATGGATAGGAATAGGCGGAAAGTTAGAGGATGGCGAATCTCCACACGACTGTGTCAAGCGTGAAATATACGAGGAAACCGGTCTTACAGTGGAAAACCCGGAGTACAGAGGCCTCATAACCTTCGTATCCGACAAATACGGCACCGAATATATGCATCTCTTCTCCGCCGATGACTTTTCGGGCAAGCTTCTTGCAGAATGCGACGAGGGATGCTTGGAATGGATAAAAAAAGACCATCTCTTTTCCCTGTCTATGTGGGAGGGTGACAAGATTTTTCTCAATCTGCTTGACACCGAGAGGCGATTCTTCTCTTTAAAGCTGGTATATGAGGGGGACAGCTTGATTTACCACAAGCTTGACATATAAAAACGGCTGAGTCATACGCTTTTTTAGTAAGCATTGGCTCAGCCTTCTTATGTTGTTATCTCTAGTAAACGAGCAAAGACGTTTTGTCGATTTATGAGCTGTTTTTACTCATCAATGTCCTTCTTCGAGCTTACAGAAGTCTTCTGTTTTAAAGCGCCTACGACCATAAGTATCGAGCATACGATCAAAAAAGCGCCAAGTATTACAGCCGTGTAGACTGAGACCTCTTCGATAACTTTTAAACAAATTCCCAAGGCTACGATAAGCGCTCCAAAAGTGATCTCAAGAATGAACTTGACAGTCGACATAGTTTTTCTTATGAACTTAATCAAAAAGGCGTCAATTATCAGGGTTGCCCCTGCTGCTATCACGCACCAAGGGATAAAATTGATGATTTCACTAGCGGCTCTACTACTGATAAAAGCAACTCCCACGCCAATCAAAAGAGCGCCAATGAAACCGCGCGCATTGGCAATCCCAACGTTTTTGATGATAGAATTTATTATAAGAATTACGCCGGAAGCCGAGATGCTAAGACCCATCAGCCAATCCAATCCTCTCGAGCCGAATTCGAGAGAACAGCACAACAGAACACCAATGGCAAGCACTGCTGCAGCCACAAGCAATTTTCTTGTTTGTTCATCGCTTAACTGGTTTTTATTCTTTGACATTTTACTCTCCTTAATTTTACAAATGAAGCTTTACGGAATTCAAAATCACAGTTGATAAAGGTATTATAACATAATCACAGTAACACAAGTCATAAGGCTTGTGAAAAGACGAAGTCTTTCGTGTCGCGTCGAGACGCGACCTGTGTTATGCCATGCTCTCACGGCTTTCGGTTTCCGAAAGGTCAGGCTCTGCCTGACGTAGTCCTTCCTTACAAGAAGGACCCGTGAGGTTATTATAGCATATTTATAAATATTTTGCAAGTGAAATGTTTTTATGCACACTTCCCTTGACATTTTTCGCGCAAAGCATTATAATAATTAAAAATCAACAACGGGGTGTTACCATGGAAAAGGCGTTACCTTACATACTCATAATTGCGGTGGGGCTTATATTTGTTGTGCTCACCGTCGCCTTCATCTGCTTCATGAGAGTTTTTTATTCGCCTAAGCGAAAGCCGAAAGCGCCCGACTATTATCCCCTTCCCAAGGGGGACATATACAAGCCCTTCCATGAGGAAATAATTGCGGGAATAAAGGCTGCTCGCTCTATGCCGCGAGAAAGACTTGAAATTAAGTCACACGACGGTCTTACGCTCGTTGGATACTATTACGAATACGCCCCAAAAGCACCAATAGAAATACTCTTTCACGGCTATGAGGGTGACGGAGAGCGCGACCTTGCCGTCGGCATCGAAAGATGCTTTAAAATAGGTAGAAGCGCGCTGATAGTTGACCAACGAGCTCACGGTGAAAGCGAAGGCTCGGTCGTCACCTTCGGCATAAAGGAACGCTTCGACTGCATTACTTGGGCAAATTATCTTGTAGAGAAATTCGGCAATGACGTAAAGATAATTCTTACCGGAGTTTCAATGGGTGCCGCAACGGTTATGATGGCGGCAGGAGAGGCTCTGCCAAAAAACGTAGTCAGCGTGCTTGCCGACTGCGGCTATACCTCGCCAAAGGCTATCATAAAAAAAGTTATTCGGGAAATGAAGCTTCCGGCAGGGCTTCTCTACCCATTTGTAAGGCTCGGTGCACTTGTCTTCGGCAGATTCAATCTTGAAGAAACATCGCCTATCGAAGCAATGAAAAAAGCGTCACTCCCCGTCATATTCATACACGGAGATACCGACGCCTTCGTTCCTCACGATATGAGCCGCGAGCTTTACGAGGTCTGCGCCTCCGAGCACAAAAAATTCGTTACCATTAAGGACGCGGGACACGGTATAGCCTATCCAGTCAACAAAGAGCTTTATCTGGAATCTTTACTAGAGTTTGAAGCCGAGGCAGGTTTTCTTAAATAATTCTTAAATAATACGAAAAAACTATTGACAAAACACACCATTTTGTTATAATAATATTGATATCTAAATTTAAAATATTTATCATCGTCTACAAAATTGAAAGAGAGTAAGACCTATGAAGTACACGTTCAACTACAAGGTTGAAGAGAGACAAAACCCCTGGTCAGGAATAATGTCCTTCCAGCACTTCACCGGAGAGAAGATGTATTCAGACATCATCGTCCGTCCCGAAAACAAAATGCTGGAAACCGAGCCTGTTGAGTGTTATCCCGTTGCTCCCGATGCTAAAGAAAACGGCAGAGCCGAGGGATACTACCCCGAAAACACTATTGCATATTTACGTATTATATGGAAAACCTTTGAGCCCGAGCGCGGAGTTTACAATTATGATTTTATACAGGATTTCCTTGACCAAGCTAAGGCTCACGGTCAGACGGTTATATTCAGACTTATGGCTCACTCCACGCGCCCCGAGGACGACGTTCCCGAATGGCTTAAGTCTATCGTTGACTGCCCCGATCGTCCTGCAGGCAAGAGAGTCAAGGACTCGCCCACTGATCCGCTGTTCATTGATCTGTTCTTAGATGCTGTCCGTGCCTTCGGTAAGCGTTTTGACTCCGATCCCACGCTTGACGCGGTAGACATTTCGCTTCCCGGCGCGTGGGGCGAGGGTCACAAGCTTGAGCTGTACCCCGATGATATTATGATAAGAATTGCTGACGCGTATATGGAGGCGTTCCCCACGACGCAGCTTATGACGCAGTTCATACGTCCCAACATAATCAAGCACGTAGGTCAGTTCCGTCCTATTGGCTGGCGTGCCGACGGCTTTGGTGAGCCCGACCACATGGTCAACTGGTTCCCCTGCAAGATTGAGCAGTTCCCTGACAACTGGAAGACTGCCCCCGTTTCCTTCGAGTCTTATTGGTGGCTCTGCGAGTGGAAGAGAAAGGGCTGGGACATTGACGAGATTATAGCAAAATCTCTCGAGTGGCACATTAGCTCCTTCAACCCGAAGTCTATGCCTATTCCTTATGAGTGGCAGGATAAAATTGAGGCTTGGCTCGCAAAAATGGGTTATCACTTCACCATCAAAAGCGCGGAAATTCCTGAAACCGTAAATGGAAAGGCTAACGTTACCATTGAAATTGATAACGTCGGTGTTGCACCTCTTTATAAGAACATTCCCTTCGTTATCCGTCTTGAAAAGGACGGCATCGGCTACGATATTGTCACCGATGCAAACGTTCCTTCTTGGCTTCCCGGCACTCACTCTATAACGGCTGAAATATCGCTTCCTGTAGGCGTCGATATTGGCAAGTACGAGCTTATGGTCGGAATCAAGGGTGAGGATACACCGCGCATCTATCTTGCAACCGACGCCGAGCGCCGTGGTGATTACTACAAGCTTGCAGATGTAGTTTTTGCATAAACGACAAATATTTTCAAGCAGATTCAGATTTGAAAAAAAGCGAAGAATATAAAATAGTCGGCAATGTCCGCACCGTAAAGGAGGTTTTACTCTCCGAGGTCGGTCTGTCCGTCAGCAGACTGAAAAAGGTAAAGTTCACAGGCATTTACGTCAACGGAGAACGCGTCACAGTACGAAAAACCGTCAAATCGGGAGACATTCTTACTCTGATGTTTCCCGATGACGTGAGCTCTGACATAGAGCCGATAGAAGCTCCTTTAGATATCGTATACGAGGACGAGGATATTCTGGCTGTGTCAAAGCCAACCTCTATGCCGGTACACCCCTCGCTTGGAAATCATCTCCTCACACTTGCCAACGCAGTCATGTGGTATTATAGAGACAAGCCTTTCGTCTTCCGCGCAGTTAACCGTCTTGACCGAGATACCTCTGGTATAGTATTAATAGCCAAAAATGCCGAGACAGCATATAAGCTCTCGGAATCAATGAAGCGAGGAGAGTTTAAAAAGGAATACCTTGCAATAGTTGACGGCATTCCTTCGCTTAGAAGCGCCACTATTGATGCGCCGATTGCGCGTGAGCACGAGGGAGAAATGAAGCGAGTTGTCCGAGAGGACGGTAAGCACGCCGTAACGCACTATGAGGTATTAAAAGCGAACGGGGTTCGTTCGCTTGTGCGCATAAGGCTCGAAACGGGAAGAACTCATCAAATACGCGTTCATATGGCACATATCGGTCACCCCTTGACAAACGATTTTCTCTACGGGAGCGGAAATTCCGGTGATACCTATTCTCTTCACGCTGAAAGGCTCTCCTTCCCGCACCCGAAAACAAAGAAAATCCTCGCTCTTTATACAAAATCTCCGTTTGACCTCTGAACATACAAGGTTACGAAATAAATATTTGATTTTTCTGCATTTAGATATTGACATTTTGCTTTACTTGTGGTATAATGTTCGAGCAGCGGAAAATGAAGGTATAGCTCAGTTGGTCAGAGCGCTTGCTTGACATGCAAGAGGTCGTTGGTTCAAATCCAACTATCTTCACCAGAATTAAGTGTCACTCTTTTTTTGGTGACACTTTTATTTTTAATTAGATAACTACACTTTTAATTTCCCATTAGGATAGCAAACGGTGCATTATTGACAGATAAACGGTTGTATAATATAATAGTTTCACATTCAAGGTCACAGTAAAGGAACGGAAAAATGAAAAATAAATTGCTGATTTGGATAATGACAATAGTTTTAGCGGTTCCCGCCCCAATCTCCTTTATTTCTATAATAGGCTCAATCATTTCAATTGCTAACATAAATATTCTTGCTGAGGCATCTATACTTCTTTCGCTTTCCGCTATTATCGCTATGCTATTCGCCTCTACTTATTGGATAACCTACATAGCCTCAACTGTTGTGACCTTTAGAAATGGAAAGCTGAGTCTCACCCCCATCTTCCACTTAGCTATATTCGGAGTGTTTTTTGCACTTTGGATAGTCTTTGAGAATATTTTTATGTAACAAGCTCACAAAAATCAGTACCGGAATCATTGAATTCCGGGCTTTTTATTAAAACAAAATTCTTATTTATTTACAAATTAGTATTTATTTTTCTGTAAAGATATGGTATACTGTTATATTGAAGTATTATGTACAAATTTTGGCAGGTTTTCTGCCTCTGGAGGATTACAGTGGGATTTTTCAGTGCAATTTTCGGAAGCTACAGCGAAAAGCAGATAAAGAAGATAACACCCATAGTTGATAAAATTGAGTCGCTCTCGGACAAATTTTCGGCAATGAGCGACGGTGATATGCGCGCTTATACTGATGTGCTTAAAGCAAGGCTTGCGTCGAACGAGACTCTTGACGATATTCTCCCCGAGGCTTTTGCACTCGTGCGCGAGGCTGACGACAGAGTTCTTGGCAAGCGCCCCTTCCGCGTTCAGCTTATGGGCGGCATACTTCTTCACCAGGGACGCATTGCGGAGATGAAAACCGGTGAGGGTAAAACGCTCGTCGCTACTCTTCCCGCTTATCTTAACGCACTCACGGGCGAGGGCGTTCACATAGTAACCGTTAACGACTATCTTGCGAGGCGAGATAGCGAGGAGATGGGAAGGGTCTACGCCTTCCTCGGTCTTACTACGGGACTTATAGTTCACGGACAGTCGGGTGCCGAAAAGCGCAAGGCTTATGCCGCTGACATAACCTACGGAACTAACAACGAGCTCGGGTTCGACTATCTGCGTGACAATATGGTCGTATATAAGGAGCGCATGGTGCAACGCGGTCACGCATTTGCTATCATCGACGAGGTTGACTCGATACTTATCGACGAGGCGAGAACTCCTCTTATCATTTCGGGAGAGAGCTCCAAGTCAACCGACCTCTACGCCTTTGCCGACCGCTTTGTCAGAACTCTGCGCCGTCACGTCATAAAGGAGATGGACACCAAGCAGGATCTCGACGTCTACGAGGAGGACTATATCGTAGACGAGAAGGCACGTACTGCCGTTCTGACCGGTAACGGTATCAAAAAGGCAGAGAAATTCTTCAACATCGACAACCTCTCCGACCCCGAAAACAACGCTATATATCACCACATAAATATTGCTATCAGAGCACACGGCGTTATGAAGCGCGATGTGGATTATATAGTCAAGGATAACTCGGTTATTATAGTTGACTCCTTCACGGGACGCCTTATGCCCGGACGCCGTTATAACGACGGTCTGCATCAGGCGATAGAATCTAAGGAAAACGTGAAGGTTCAGAAGGAATCCCGCACGATAGCCACGATAACCTTCCAGAACTTTTTCCGTCTTTATAAGAAGCTCTCGGGTATGACGGGTACTGCTCTGACCGAGGAAAACGAGTTTAAAGAAATATACGCGCTCGATGTCGTCGAGGTTCCCACCAATAAGCCTATGATACGTCTCGACCAAAACGACGCGGTCTACCGCACATACAGAGGTAAAATACTTGCTATCGTCGAGCAAATCAAGGAATGTCACGCAAAGGGTCAGCCCGTGCTCGTCGGTACCGTTTCTATTGATAAATCCGAGGAGCTCTCGGCAATTCTTAAAAAAAGCGGTGTCCCGCACAACGTCCTTAACGCGAAGCAACACGAGCGCGAGGCTGAAATTGTTGCTCAAGCAGGACGACTCGGTGCTGTTACAATCTCGACTAATATGGCAGGACGAGGCACCGATATTATGCTAGGCGGAAACCCCGAATATATGGCAAAGGCAGAGATGCGTAAAATGGGCATCGACGAGGCACTTATTGCAGGCTCAACCGGCACTGCAGACACCGAAGACGAGGCTCTGATATCCGCCAGAGAAACCTTCCGTAAGCTATATGAAAAAAACAAAAATGCCATAAAACCCGAGGCAGAAGCAGTAAGGGAGGCAGGCGGTCTATTTATACTCGGCACAGAAAGACACGAAAGCCGACGTATAGATAACCAGCTCAGAGGTCGAAGCGGACGCCAGGGAGACCCCGGTGAATCAAGGTTCTTCCTCTCTCTTCAAGACGACCTGATGCGTCTTTTCGGCTCCGACAGACTTATCGGAATTACCGAAAGACTCGGTCTTGACGAGACAACCCCTATAGATGCGAGAATACTCTCAAACAGCATAGAGGGTGCGCAGAAACGCATTGAAACCAACAACTTTGAGCGCAGAAAGAACGTCCTTACCTATGACGACGTTATGAACCAGCAGCGTAAGGTCATCTACGAGCAGCGCTCAGAGGTTCTTATGAACGACGACATAAGCGAAAAAATCATCAACATGATAACCTCCTCGGTCAGTGAGACCTTTGACTTCTGCTTCGGTGTTGACACTCCTGAGAATTACAAGCTCGAAGAGTTTAGGAGCCACTATCACGGTCTTCTTGTTGATGATAAGGACTTCAAGTACACCGCAGAGGAGCTCGCCTCAATAGATAAAGATGAGTGGAAGCGCGAGCTGATTGAAAAGGCACTTGATATATATTCCTCAAAGGATGCTATGTTTGCAAAGGTTGAGGGAATGCCGGCCGACGCTATGCGTGAAATAGAAAAGGTAATACTTCTTCAGAACGTAGACAAAAAATGGATGGATCACCTCGAGGCTATGGATGATCTGAAGGGGTACGTTGGTCTCAACTCCTACGCCCAGCGCGACCCAGTCGCAATATACAGGCTCGAGGGCGCGGATATGTTCGACAAGATGATAGATGACATCAAGGAGGACACCGTCAGACAGATTCTCGGCGTAGTACCGAGAATGCAATCCACCGCACGTGTCGAGGTGGCAAAGCCGACTATGGCAGGCTTTGCGGGTTCAGGAGCGGTTAAAGCCGTCCGCAAGCCCGTAGAATCCAAAAAGGTCGGAAGAAACGATCCCTGCCCCTGCGGAAGCGGAAAAAAGTATAAAAAATGCTGCGGTCTTAACACCGCCGTTGATGATTGATAAAACAAACAGAGCCTTGCTTTGAAATGGAGACAAAATGGGATTTGGCACTTTTTTCATCGGGTATTTCCTTCTTCTTGATATTTCATACTATCTCTTAACCGATATAATAGCGGCTGCTGTAATGATGTTAGGTCTGGCGAGACTCTCGCGCTTTAACCGAGGCTTTAAAGCGGCATTCTGCGCAGTGGGAATATTCACGGTATTTTCGCTTGTCGAGTTGGGACTCGGCATATACGATATGCTCTTCTCCGCTCTCACAAGTCCCGCACTCATTTCCTATCTAGCTATGACAAGAAGCCTTCTGCTTGCCATTCTGACATTCACCGTCTTCGAAGGAATGCGTGATGTATCCGATGAGGTAGGGCTCACCGAGCTTGCAAAAAAATGCAAGACAACATCATATATTGCTCTACCAATATATCTTATAGCCATTATAGCAGAAACGCCCGCGCTTTTCGCTTGGACAAGTGCACAAGTAGCCACAGTCATTGCCGTTGTGTCGCTTGTAGTATGCTTCGTATTCGTCATAGTAAACCTCTTCACCATCTACACCTGCTACACAAAAATCTGTATGCCTGATGACGTAGACAACGATACGAAGCCACACGATAAAAAGGACGGTTTCTTCGCCGCTTACGATAAACGGCAAGAGGAAGCAAGCCTCGAGTATGCAGAATATAAGCTCGAAAAGCTGAAGAAAAACAAGGATAAAAAGAAAAAATGACAAAAGTAAAAAAAAGATACGGTTGGGTAATCCTCGGACTAGTGCTCCTCTTCGTTCCGAACGTGAACGTGGTTGATTTCCTGCCCGATTTCATCGCATATTTCATTTTCGCAGGAGTTCTCTCCTACGGCGTCAACAAAGTGCCATACTTTGAAGAGGCGCGCTCATCATTCATCAAGCTTGGTATAGTCAACCTAATGAGAGTCCCCGCGATGCTGTTGATGAACTTCATAAGAATGGAAAACCAGGCGGATACCGATATTTTCGCAATGATGACGTTGCTTTTTGGCGTAATAGAAACAATCTATCTTATTCCTGCGATAATTAATTTGTTCGATGCCCTCTTTTATCTCGGGGAGCGAACCGAAGCCGACTCCACGATAAAGCCTATATATCTGTTCGGCATAATGAAGGTAGAAACCTCAACCGTAAAGGAATTCGCCTGCTTCTTTGCTGTCGCGCGCGCTGTGCTGGCACTTCTTCCTGAGCTCTGCCTCATGTCAATGACAGCAGAGAACGGCACTAATTTGGTGCTTCATCCTTATGCACACCTTTATCCGATCGTATTTATTTTGTGCTACTCACTATCCTTGGTAATCGGCGCGGTATGGTTGCTCTTCACGGTAAAATACATATCTAAAATCGGTAATAGCGGCGATTACTATTACGCAATAGACTCATTGGTCACAGAGGAAAGACGCCCCGAAATAGAAAAGAAACTGAAGCTCAGGCGTATATATTCAGCTCTTAATACAGTTACCGTAGCATCAATATTTACTCTCGAAATCAATTTCACCAATTTTGGCAATGTCAACGTTCTGCCTCACTTTATCTTTGCATTTATTTTGATCGCCGGACTATTTAAGCTTGTTGGCAAGACAAAGCTCACTGCAATTTCAGCCGCCCTCGGCGGTGCATACACGGCCGTGTCACTAGTCTGTCACGGAATGCTCATATCCTTTCTTGAGAGCTGGAGCTACACCGAAATAAAAATAATTGATGCAGCACGCGAGGCCTATGCACCTATAGTTATTCTCTCCGCAATAGAGCTCATATTGGCTCTTGCGATAATAGCGCTGACTGTTGTAATAATGCGAGAATTTATGATTAACAACACGAAGACGCACCCGTCGGACGAAAAGTACGGTTTTCCCGACCGCGACTTTCACCGTTCGCTGTTCGGCAAAAGCATTATTTACGCAGTCGCCGGTGCACTCGTTATGCTCTCCAAGTTTATTTTGATACTACTTAACGGCGACTCAGACTATCTCTATGCCGGCTCGGCAAGCGGAGGCATTACCACCATCGTTACAACTGCACTCCCATGGTTTGGGACATTTATCACAATTTCGGTACTCGTCTTCGTCGGTGCATCGATATACTATTTCGGCATATTAAAGGACGAAGTCAGCATGAAATACCAATAACCCAATATAAGCAAAAAGGATGCCAGAGCCACCGCCCAAGCATCCTTTTTATTATTTCTCGAAAAGTGCCTTTTCAAGCATCTCTATGCCAAGGCGGTCAATAGCCTTACCGAATCGTTCCTTCGGCTCTGCATTCTCTTTGAACCACAGCATTGATCTTTCAAGCAAAGAAAAAATCTCATCGTATGCGACGTATCTCGAAAGAGGTGTTCCCATTCTTGTGGTCTTACCCCAGGTTCCGCCGACGAAGACCTTATAAACAGTCCTGTCGTGTTTTTCAAAAGCGCCAAAGGGGCACTTTCCGCTAGAGCAGACACCGCAATCTATGCACCTATCCTCTATAATTTTCGCCTTTCCGTTCTCCATCTTAACGGCTTTTGACGGGCAGGACTTCTCTACCGAACAACTCGAACAACCGCGACAGAGGTCGGGGGTGAAATTAGGTGCTCTGTGCCCCTCAACTCCGAAATCATTGAGGCTCGGCTTCATACAGCTATTGGGACAGCCGCCGACGCCTATCTTGAATTTGTGCGGAAGCTTAAGGTCAGCCCAGCCTATGTAGTATCTGTCGTGAAGCTCCTTTGCAAGAGCCTGAGTATCAAAATTACCGTAAACACAGGTTGTTCCCTTACAAGCGGTGATCGGACGGATTTTCGCGCCCGTTCCGCCAAAGGCAAGACCGTGAGCCTCTGCATAGGCTATCGCTTCCTCAATTTTATCAAATGGAATACCTACAATCTCGGCGTTAAGACGGCTCGTAAAGGCAACCTTGCCGTTTCCAAATTTCTCTGCTATTTCCGCGACGGTCTTAAGCTCGTCTGCGGTGAATACGCTTCCCGTAGGAACGAGTCTTCCCGAGAAGCAGTCGGTTCCGCGATTTAAAAGAAAGCCCTTGCCCTTTACCGAGGTAATTTGTTCGTATGTGAGCTTCATAGCTATTCTCCTTGCAGTTTCTTTAAAATAATTATAGCACATTATGACGTCATTGTCAATCAAAAAACCACGCTAAAGCGTGGTTTTTTGACGTTTGTTTTTATCAGTCAGCGAGCCACTTCTCAAGATTTGCCTTGATGAAGTCGTCGTCGGAAAGCTCGGGGTACATTCTGTAAACTCTGTCAATTTCCTCGTTCTGTCCGGGGGACATGGTTTCCTCGGGGTTAAGACACCAGATGCCCTTGAAGAGTCCCTGTCTGCGAAGAACCTCGTGAAGTCCTGCGATACAGCCTGCAAATCCGTTTGCAGTATCGAAGAATACAGCGTTAACGTCGGTAACTGCGTTAGCAAGCGCAAGAATTTCAGGGGTGATACCGCCCTCCTTATCTCTCGCCTCCATAAGCATATGGAACAGCTCAACAACCTTCTTCGTCCACACAGACCAGTGACCGAGAAGACCTCCAACGAATCTTGCATTGTAGATCTTTCCGTTCTCGGTGAAGCTATAGTTTGTGATAAGGTCGATAACGATATTATCGTCGTTACCGGTGTAGAGGGCTATCTTGTCTGCTCTCTTCGAGGTAGCTACTGCTCTGACAACGTCGAGAGTGCAATATCTGTTGAAGGGTGCCGCCTTAATAGCTACGACGTTGTCGATAGCCGCGATTCTCTGCCAATAGCTATATGTGAACACCCTGCCGCCAACCGAGGGCTGAAGATAGAAGCCAACCACGGGCATAACTGCCGCAACCGCCTCGGTACGAGCCACCATCTCGTCCTCAGAGAGATGATTAAGTCCGCCGGGGCTGAGAAGAACTGCATCGTAGCCGTACTTCTTTGCAAGCTCTGCTTCCTTGACTGCCTGTTCTACAGGACCGCAAACGCCCGCAACCTTAACGATTACGTCGTCGTGCGATGCCTCAAATCTGTCAACCTCCTCAGACGCAACCTTGAGAACGGTCTCAAGAAGATTGTGCTTGGGGTCGCGAATCTCAAACTGAGTGGTGTGAACAGCGACTGCAAGTCCGCCAACGCCTGCGTCCATATAATATCTGAGCAGAGCGCGCTCTCTTTTCTCGTCGAACTGTCTATTCTCGTCGAGCGCGAGAGGATTTGCGGGGATAACGGTACCGTTATGGAGTTTTTCTAATGCTCTTTCGTGTCTTGTCATATCAGTAGCTTCCTTTTCTTTCTTCGAAATGTGTGGGCTTGTCAAGCGTTCTGCCGCCGTCAAGTATGTACTCTGCCTGCCATCTTATAAGCGTTTCCGCGGAAACATCGGGATAGCCGAAGATCTCCATAGCGCGAGATGCGTTGTTGAGGTAAGCGTTGGGCTGCTCCTCACCAACGAAGGTGGCTTCCTTACCAAGATACTTTGCAATCTTATTAGCCGCGTATCTGATGGAAACGGTTTCGGGGCCGGTAACGTTCATCTTGCAAGCGGGCGAGGATGCGTGAAGAAGGCCTCTGATAGCTATCTCGTTTGCCGAGCCCTGCCAAATGAAGTTGAAGCATGGGGTGGTAATGGAGATGGGTTCGCCGTCCATGATTCTCTTTGCTACGTCGAAGAGAACGCCGTAACGGAGGTCAACGGCAAAGTTAAGTCTGTAAATGAAAACGTTAGTGCCGTACTTGTTAGCCGCATACTCAAATGCGCGCTCTCTTGCAAGACAGCTCTGTGCGTACTCGCCGATAGGGCCAACTCTGTCGTCCTCGGTGCAGCCGCCGCTCGAAAGCGGAACTATTGGGTAAATATTACCCGAAGAGAATACGACGATATTCGATTTTCTGAACTTGTAGGCAACGAATGCGGGAAGCGTCGAGTTCATAGCCCAGGTGAGATACTCCTGACCGTCAGTGCCGAACTTTCGTCCTGCCATATAGATTACGTTCTCAACCTCGGGGAGCGCGTTAAGCGCGTCTACGTCGAGCAGGTCACAGCTGATTATCTCAACTCCGTTGTCCTCAAGATACTTGTAAGCGATAGGGTCGCTGAAGCGGGATACCGCAATTACTTTCTTGTCAATGCCCGCCTTTTTAATAGCATTTTTCGCAAGAATAGCAAGAGTGGGGCCCATTTTTCCGCCTGCGCCGAGTATCATAATGTCGCCCTTGAGCTTCTTTACGTCCTCGACGAGCTTGTCGGTAGGGGTTGTGAGCAGGTCGTTAAGCTTGTCTTCTGTCCACATAGTAGGTTCTCCTTTAATTTTATATTTTTATTTAAATATTAAAATACTCTTCTTTAGTGAGCTTTGGCTTGAAATTAGCCTTAATCTCTTTTGCCATCGCGGCGCCGTCGTAAAGCAGGTCAATGACCGTCATAGCCATTACCTTCGCGGGATTTATGATGGCAAGCGTCTTGTCAGCGGGAGCAAACTCCTTCGCGTGAAGATTGCCCGACCAGCCGCCCATCGTGGGCTGTATTGCGGGGAGGAGGTGGCATATATCGCCCATATCCGTCGAGCCGACCATATCAATGCCGTAATGAATGTTTTCCTTCGGGGTAAGTCTTTCGGCGTTAGACGCAAAAATCGCACCGAGCGACTTATCCTGGCAAAGAGGAAGATATCCCTTGAAATCGGTGATCTCCACCTCAGCGCCAATGGCGTAAGCGCTTCCCTTTATTGCCCTGTCAACCTTTGCCACAGCATCGGCTATCGCCTCGAATGTAGCGCCTCTGACCTGTGTTTCCATAGTCACGTTTGCAGGAACTATGTTAACGAGCTCGCCGCCCTTTGTGATTATGGGGTGAACTCTTACCTTATCTTCGTCGCGGAAGGTTTCGCGCTGTGCATGAATACACATCATAGCCGCCATAGCCGCGTTGAGCGCATTGATACCCTCGTGAGGCGCACCGCCTGCATGAGCAGCCTTGCCGATAAACTCTACCGTCTTCGCAACGAAGCCAAGGCTTCCGCCGTCAACAAACACCTCGTTACCCGGGGTATTGCCCTGCGCGTGTACCATCATCGCCGCGTCAATATCGTCAAACTCGCCAAGGCGTATCAGCTCCTGCTTTCCGCCCATATATTTAATTTTGCCGTCGCCTATGAGCGTCTCGCGGTAGCCCATCTCAACAAACTCCTCAGCGGGAACTGCAAAGAAGGTCACGTCGCCGTCAAGCTCCGACGCATACTTTTTAAGTCCCATTGCAACACCAAGCATTGAGGCAAGCTGTACGTTATGACCGCAGGCGTGAGCCGCGCCCGTCTCCTTGTCAGCCGCCGGGTGAGTGCCGCAGGTGACGGCATCAAGCTCACCTATAACGCAGACGTTGGCAAGTGATTTTCCGCCCTTGAGAGTTCCCTTAACACCCGTGATGGCAAGGCCGTCACGATACGGAACGCCGAGAGCGTCGAGCTCTCTCTTTACATACTCCGAGGTGTAGCTCTCCTTGTAGCCAAGCTCGGGGTGAAAAAGCAGGTGCTCGGCAATTTCAATGATTTTGCCGCTGTTTTTGTCGATTTCGGCACAGACGGCAGCTTTGAGTGATTCTCTGTCCATTTTATGCTCCTTTATAAATTGTAACCAAACGGTTACTTTTTCCTAAAAATTAAATACCTTATCTCGAAAGGTACTTAATTAAAATATCAGAAATGAAATCGGCGCGCTCGTTTATCTTTGCGCTGTCCAGCAGGTCGCTCGAAAGAACGTACGAGAGCGTATGTATGTTTGCAAAGTATGAGAATGCGAAATTCAAAAGCGACAGGGTCACCTGATACTCATCAGCATCGGGACGGAAAACGCCCTGCTCCTTGCCCCGCGCGATAACTCCTGTAATAAGGTCAATAGCAACAGCCTTAAGATTACTTTCACCCGACTGCTTTAACACTACGGCACCGTTAAGGTTCTCCCAGAGGAGAATACGGACGAAGCTCGGATTCTGCGTCAAGAACTCGAAATAGGAATGAACAAGACCGCGAATGACCTCGCACGGCTCGTCGGACGAGGAAACAAAGCCCTTCTCCCACTGCGACACTCTGCCATAGACGTTGATAAGCACCGTACGATAGAGCCCCTCCTTGCCGGAGAAATACTCGTATATCATTCTTTTGTTCACGCCCGCGCTTTGCGCTATGCTGTCGATTCTCGCACCGGAAATTCCCTTTTCCGAAAATTCAGCCTCAGCCGCCTCGAGAATCCGTCCGCGTGTTATTTCGGATTTCTTGTAACGCAATGCACTTCCAGCCTTTGTCTAATACTACAAATATATATTATCATATAAGTGTCTTGTTGTCAAGATTTTTTAGCTAAATTCTTGACTTTTATGATAAAATACTGTATAATCAGTCGTGATAGAGAGGCCAAAAGAGCCTTCCCCTTGAGGTAGCGAAGCGACGCTAGGGTATTTAATGACAGTCCGGTGGATGTTTGCCACTCGCGGTGAACTTTGTAATGTTTGTTCCGCTGTCGATGAAGGGAATATTTTTCCTGCTCGTTTGGCAATATACCGCAAGCGGTATGTATACCCCGAGCGTGCATTCCGAAGGAATATTGCCAAACGAGCAGATGATAGCTTTAATCAGTACACACACATCAATTATCTTAAAGCACACCGCGAGTGGCAAACATGATCCCGCAGGCGAGACAAGCTGTCACCGTAAGGTGACTGATGAGGTGTAGCCATCGCGGTGGCGTTATTCATAGGCTCCCTTGTGTAAAGGTAGCGAAGCGGTGCGAGGGTATTAGAAAACGATTGATTGTCGTTTTCCCCCGAGCGTGCCCGAGCCTCAGCGAGAGCTCCGCCGAAGGCGGTGAGGGATTGTATTTGCTGAAAACCATCTTTATTACAACCCCTCCGTCGCGGCGCAGCCGTGCCACCAGCCCTTACACAGAGGGAGGCTTTGATTTAAACCCGCCCTCTACGCAGCTTTACACAAGGGAGCCTTTGGCTGAAGCATTTTTATTCCACCACCTGGGGTGGTGGTTTATTTTCGCTTACGCCCAAATGCACCAGACCCTAAGCGGTTATTTTTCT
>JAZSIJ010000115.1:0-3192 GCA_045533755.1 Eubacteriales bacterium
CGCTCGCGAGGCGGCGGCAAGGTGCAAAAATCTTCGTGAGTTCACTCACGAATACCCAGCTTCCCCACCGAGTCCTTGCGGCTCGTCTTTTTGTTTGGTAGGCGAATGCTTCGCATTCGGGCACAGTCGCTTGCCCTGCAAGCGAGCTGGTTCGCATTTGCACCGAAGAGCGACGCTCGCTCGCGAGGCGGCGGCAAGGTGCAAAAATCTTCGTGAGTTCACTCACGAATACCCAGCTTCCCCGACGAATCCTTCATTGACATATAAAGTCGTTTGTGTTATAATTATTAAAAGGAGTCAAGCAATGAATATAGTTTTAAATGGTATAGTAGATAAAAAAGTATATCCCGTCGTGATTAAAAACAACACAACTTCTTACCTCACTTTATACTATTACACATCTAATAATGATGCTCTTCTCCACAACGATTCTCATTTAATTTGTTTTGAAAGCTATGAGGAGGCGAAGAGTTTTTCTGCGTGTCAATCTCTCACTATCGAGGACGAAATCCGCACATTTGATTTCGATTCTCCTGTGCTCTCGTATACCGATGCTCTAAATAATTGGAATTTGTTGAATACAATATCACACGTTTTGAAGATGTATTTTGAAGGAAACGATAAAAAATACGATTCCGTGTATGATTCGCTTTTTCGCCACAGCACAACATCGGAATCATCATCAAAACCAATTGTTTACGATAAAAAAACAAATCTTCGTCTGGCCAAAGTTTTTAAAAGAAAAAATCGCCTGTTAAGCAAATTTATTTACTATACATCGCAGTCATAAACTTATCAAATCACTTTTTATACAAAATGAAAAGACGAGTCCTTACGACTCGTCTTTTTGTTTGCTATGCTGCCGCTTGACAAATTAGCACAAATGCAATTTCTGTTACGATGGGCAAAAGAACTGCAACTATGAAAAATATAACGTTTCCTTTGCCTGCGTGCTTTACCGTTGCCGCAATTAAGCCGACAACCGCCGTTATTAACGACAAGGCGTAGCCTATCCCTCCGAATATTATAACTACAATGGCTAAATAAATTCCCAGAGCCAGCGACGAATTTTCAGACGGTGTGGTTAAAGTATCTATAAGACCCCAAGTCAGAAATGCAGTAAGGGCAACGTAAATAATTATAAAAATTATTTTTAGTGACATTAAGAATTTACTCTTTGTATTACTACTCATAGTTATCCTCCATTTACCATTAGTAATTATATTTTAGCATACATGTCGCGGCTTTGCAATAGTAAAAAAAGGCAGCGAGGATATCCAAATTCGGTATCCTCGCTCTGATTTCACGTTTTTGATTTTAATCTTCGAATCCTGCGGATTCCCGAAAATTTCAGGATTGAATTCAGGTCGGCGCTTGTTATTTACTTGCGTCTATGTAGGGCAGATAGGCTTTGAGATAATCAAGTCCGGAGAATAGCGTCGTGAAGCACATTACTGCCATACAGACGTAGGCGGCGATATGGTTTTCGGCGCAGAAGGGGAATACAAGCGGCTCAAGAATTATAACAAGCGTGCCTACCATCTGCGACACCGTCTTTATCTTTCCGAGCATGCTTGCCGCGACCACAATACCGCTCTTGCCGGCAACGACCAGGCGAAGGCTTGTAACACCAAGCTCGCGGAGAAGAATAATAAGCACAACCCAGACGAAAACGAGCCCCTCTAAATTTTCACCGTTCATAAAGAGGTGCGCGAGAATTGCCACCTGTGAGCCGATTATCATAAATTTGTCTGCAAGCGGGTCGATAAACTTGCCAAAGTCGGTAACGAGGTTATATTTTCTTGCTATTTTGCCATCTAGCATATCGGTCAGCGCCGTTATGACGAATATAATCGAGGGAACGACGAGCCCCCATATCTCAACGTCGCGCATAAGAAGAAGCGTCAGCACGAATACCGGTACTAAAGCTACGCGGATGAGCGAGAGGACGTTTGGTAAATTAAGAGATTTTTTCATTTCTGCTCCATTCTGCCTGTAATTAAAGAATTACCTCACCGATGAGGTCGTAGTCCATAGCCTCGGTGATTTTCACCTCAATGAAAGCACCCGTGTTGATTTTTCTTCTCGGAGATGTAAAGTATACTTTACCGTCAACATCGGGCGCGTCGGCGTAGGAGCGTCCGTAATAAACCTCGGCAACCGTGTCGAAGCCGTCACAAAGGACGGTAAGTGTTTTGCCTACTTTCGACGCGCCAAGCTCCTCTGCCACGGTGAGCTGTGTCTGCATAAGAATATCGTATCTATCCTGCTTTGTCTGCTCGTCAATCTGCTCGGGAAGCTCTGCGGCTACCGTGCCCTCCTCGGCAGAATAGGTAAACGCGCCAAAGCGGTCAAAGTGCGCCTCCTTAATGAACTCGCAAAGCGCCGAGAAGTCCTCCTCACTCTCACCGGGGAAGCCGACCATCGCAGTCGAGCGAAGCACAATTCCGGGAACACGCTCACGTAGCTTTTTCACGGTTTCACGTATAAGAGCCGAACCGCCGTGTCTGTTCATCGCGGTGAGCACCTTGTCGGATATATGCTGAATTGGAATATCCATGTATTTAACAAGCCTCGGATTATCACGAAGCTCGTCAATAAGCTCGTCGGTTATCTTGTCGGGGTAGCAGTAAAGCAGGCGTATCCACGGAATAGAGGTTGCCTCGGTGATGGCTCTGACAAGCCTTGCAAGCGAGTACTCTCCGTAAAGGTCAAGTCCGTAGCGCGAGGTGTCCTGCGCTATCAGATTTAATTCCTTGACACCCATCGCCTCAAGCTCGCGCGCCTCGGCAACTATATCCTCAATAGTACGCGAGCGCAGTCTGCCGCGTATCATAGGAATTGCGCAATAGGTGCATTTGTTGTCACAGCCCTCGGCAATTTTGAGGTATGCTGTGTGCTCCTCGGTGGTTATGATGCGCTCTCCTCCGAGCTTCGACTTTTCCTTGTCCTCAAACGCGGAATATTTCTCTCCACGAAGCACGGCGGAGCAAGCCTCGGTGATTTTTTCTATGCTTCCGACACCGAGTATTGCATCAACCTCGGGCATCTCCTGCATTACCTCTTCTCTGTAACGCTCGGCAAGGCAACCCGTCACCACGATATGCTTGCATTTGCCCCACTCCTTCAGCTTTGCGGCGTCGAGAATGTTATCTATCGACTCCTGCTTTGCGCTTTCTATAAAGCCGCAGG
>JAZSIJ010000108.1:0-3066 GCA_045533755.1 Eubacteriales bacterium
TATTACGAGTACATTCGAGCGAATATTCTCTTGACATAGATAGTCTCCTTAATTGTTCGATTTCTTATATACGATCTGATATGATCAAAAAATTTGGCAGATAAATTAATATCTGTAGTGTGCAAAAGCCTTGTTTGCTTCTGCCATACGGTGAGTCTCTTCCTTCTTCTTGAACGCTCCGCCGGCATTGTTGCTTGCATCGTGGATCTCGCCTGCAAGTCTTTCTGCCATGTTACGTTCGCCGCCCTTTCTGGCTTAACCTACCATCCAGCGGAGACCCAGAGTCTGACGTCTGTCTTCCTTGACCTCAAGCGGAACCTGATAGGTAGAACCGCCTACACGGCGAGCCTTAACCTCAAGAACCGGCTTAACATTCTCAAGAGCTTCGACAAACACTTCAAGGGCATTCTTTCCGGACTTAGCTTCTACGATCTCGAATGCATCGTAAACGATAGTCTGAGCAACACCCTTCTTGCCGTCAAGCATTACGTTGTTAACGAGCTTGGTTACAAGCTTGGACTTGTAAATAGGATCCGGCAATACGTCTCTCTTGGATATACGACCTCTTCTCGGCACTGTACTTCCCTCCTTCATTAATTTTGAATGAAATCATAGGTACTCAAAAGCATATCTCCTGTTAGCGCTCTTCTGTCCGCAGTATATAAACAAACGGAATTGAGTAGCTAAAAACATGCTGATACCTTCACCGAATTACTTCTTTGCTTCCTTCGGTGTCTTTGTTCCGTACTTGGAACGGGCCTGTCTGCGTGCTGCAACACCCTGAGTATCGAGTGTGCCGCGGATAATGTGATAACGTACACCGGGCAGGTCTCTTACTCTACCGCCTCTGATGAGAACGACGGAGTGCTCCTGCAGGTTGTGTCCTTCACCGGGAATATAGGTGGTTGCCTCAAGACCATTGGAAAGACGAACTCTTGCGATCTTACGAAGTGCAGAGTTAGGCTTCTTGGGGGTTGTGGTGGTTACCTTGGTGCAAACGCCTCTCTTCTGGGGCGAGGGGAGATCGGTGCTCTCGGTATTGACCGTGTTGAAGCCCTTCTGAAGCACTGCTGCTTTGGACTTGTACACCTTGTCTGTACGACCCTGTCTGACAAGCTGGTTAAAGGTTGGCATCCTTCTGCTAATCCTCCTTTCTTCCGAATTGTTTATATACAGATGCGGCCGGGAAGGCACGCAAAACTGTCGTGAAATTGTGTTTTTGGGGCATTTTTGGCTCAAAAACACAGCCGAAGCCATAAAACCTCAGCATAATTCGCATTATTATATCATTTTTTTCGCCAAATGTCAACACCCTTTGGAAACTGCAAAAAAAATCTGTCAAATGCACAATTTTGCACTTTCCAAAAGGCGTTTTTATAAGCAAAATACACAAAGCCCAAAAGACATTCAGCCTACTTCCGAAATTATTTCGGAAGTAGGCATATAATGTTAATTAATTGTTATATCATTCAGAGCTTACTCTGCAACGGATTCGGAAGCGATCTCTTCGGAAACTGTTTCGTCCTCGTTTACGTCAACAGCAGTTGTGCTGTCGCCGCCATCGGGAGAGGTGGGATCGGTATCTTCGGATGCAAGAACGTCAACGTTGTTGTAGCAAGCCATACCCGTACCTGCGGGGATAAGCTTACCGATGATAACATTCTCCTTGAGTCCGAGGAGGTTATCGACCTTACCCTTGATAGCAGCCTCGGTGAGAACCTTGGTGGTCTCCTGGAAGGATGCCGCGGAGAGGAAGGAGTCTGTCTGGAGAGCTGCCTTCGATATACCGAGGAGGACGGGCGAGCAGGTCGCCTCGCGAAGCTCGGTCTCACCGGAAGCAATGCGCTCACGGATCTTTTCGTTCTCGTCATCGAATTCGTTGACAGAAACGAGAGTGCCCATAAGCATATTGGTGTCACCGGTATCCTCGACACGGAGCTTACGTGTCATCTGACGCGCAATTACCTCGATATGCTTATCGTTGATGTTAACCGACTGCGAACGGTAAACCTTCTGGGTCTCGCTGATGATATAGTCGTAAACTGAATCGGGGCCGAGATATTCCATAATATCTGCGGGAGCCTTGGAGCCCTCGGTAAGAGCGTCGCCTCGCTTGATCTCCGCACCGTCCGCAACAGTAATGCGGCGGCCGTAGGGGATCTGGTAGGTCATGTTCTCGCCGGTCTCTGCGTTATAAACTACAACGTCCTGAAGGTTGGGGTTCTCATCGGGCTGAATGCGGGCAACACCGTCGATCGCGCTGAGGATAGCGGGCTTCTTAGGTGTTCTTGCCTCGAAGAGCTCTTCAACTCGGGGAAGACCCTGGGTAATATCCGAACCTGCAACACCACCGGAGTGGAAGGTTCTCATGGTAAGCTGTGTACCGGGCTCACCGATGGACTGAGCTGCGATGATACCGACAGCCTCACCAACGTTGACCTTACGTCCGCTTGCAAGGTCAGCACCGTAGCAGTGTGCACAGATACCGTGACGTGCGCGGCAGTGGATAACTGTTCTGATGCGAACCTCGGTAATGCCTGCGGCAATGATCTTCTTGACCATAGCCTCGGTAAGCATAGTATCATCGGGAACGAGGATCTCGCCGGTTTCGGGATTGATAACGTCGCCCATAGTGTAACGGCCGATGAGTCTGTCCTCGAGGGGCTCGATGGGCTTGGAGGAATCACCGTCGGTGATAGCTCTGATAATAGCACCGTGCTGAGTTCCGCACTTTTCCTCACGAACGATAACGTCCTGAGAAACGTCAACGAGACGACGGGTAAGGTAACCCGAGTCCGCGGTACGGAGCGCAGTAACGGAAAGGGATTTACGGGAGGAACGTGCACCCATGAAGTACTCGAAGATCTTCATACCTTCACGGAAGTTCGACTTGATCGGGATCTCCATGGTCTTACCGTTGGTAGCGAACATAGGTCCACGCATACCTGCGAGCTGACGCATCTGAGCGATAGTACCACGGGCTCCCGAATCACTCATGTGCTTGATCGGGTTGTAGGTGTCTAATCGCCTCTGAAGGGCAGCGGTAACGTTATTGGTGGTCTCTTC
>JAZSIJ010000159.1:0-14367 GCA_045533755.1 Eubacteriales bacterium
TGATGATATGCCAAGCCTGCGGCTTGGATAAAAAAATTCCGAAAGCATATACTTTCGGAATTTTTTGGAGGTGACGGCCGGATTTGAACCGGCGGATAACGGTGTTGCAGACCGGGGCCTTACCACTTGGCTACGTCACCACATTTTCTTTTGCCCTAATATTATAGCAGAGGCGGGGGCGTTTGTCAAGACCTTTTTAAAATTATTTCTCGAAAGTAATTCTTTTATCCTTTATATTATATGAATTAAATCAAATGCTTGACAAAAGAACGGCAGAGTTGTATAATATATGCGTCGTTCCCTTGATTTTCTATCTGATTGGAGATGGTCTTATGAAACCCGAATACGTTGCGAAAAAGAGCGCCTTTCTTGAGCTGAACATCGTTCTTATACTCCTCTTTTGGCTCATCGTGCCGCTGATTATACAAATCTGCAAAGTCGTCCTTGCAAAGAGAACGGTGATAGAATTCTATCCCGACAAAATCGTTACGAAGAAGGGATTTTTCAACATCAGGCAGACCGAAACCGCCTTTGAGGGCATTTCCTCGGTAAGTATTCAGCAGACCTTCTGGGGCAGGATTTTCAATTACGGCACGGTTATGGTTGACGGCCCGCACAGATGGCTGATATCCTCCTTCGGTATATCCAAGCCCCGCCGGCTTGTAAAATATCTCGAAACGAGAATAGTAAAAAATTAAATTCGGCAAAAAAGCACCATCACTTCCCGGTGGCTTTTATTATATAAAGGTAAGCGCCGACGCGAAATGCGTCGGCGCTCTGGGTCTAAACCGCTTTATTCATAAACGTCACCAATGCAGAAATTCCATTCATCAAGAACGAAGCTGTAATTCTGCTCTGCAAAAAGCTGAAGTGCTATAGGATTGACTGTTCCGTCGGGATTCATAACCGGGATATTCTCTCCGTTTATATCAACCGATGCCTTTTCAATCACCGCCTTCGTTCCAAGTCCCTTACCAAACGACCAGCAAGCTCGAGAGTGTTTCCTGTAAGTATTCAGTGCCGCTTGCGTAGGTGGCGGGGAAGTCGGCTCTTTCCTTCTCAAGCGCCAAAACCATATTGCCCTCGGCATCGCTATAGTACGCCTTGAGCTCGCCCGACCCGAGAACCGTAATAGCAATCTTTACAAGTCCTGTGTCAGGAAGAGTGCATATAACCGACTTGTCAGACATGAGCTTTACTACGTTGTTCTCGACGAAAAATACGTTGAACCAATCCTCACCTGTTTTGCCCGAGGTTCTGTTTCTGAAATACATCTGACCGATATTAACGACAGCGTCCGGCGAGGGCTTTCCTATTACGACCTCTACCGTAATCGCCTCCTCCATGGTATCGCCGTAGCCTGCGCTCACATAATCTGCAGGAGTGATGTACTTATTCGAAGCAAAGCCGAAGACGGGTCTGTCGGTTGCTGTAATAAGAAGCAAGAGATTCTCGGGACTATTCGGGTCGGCAACCGTTCTCATGCCGTTGTAGTAGTTCTTTCCACTTGCGCCGGATGCTCCTGAGAGATTGGCGTACATGCCCGATGCCAGAGCAATACTGCCCACGCCGTTGTACTTGCATCCAAGCGCGGCGAGTATTTCTAAGTCTCCGCTCATTCCTTCGGTAACGTTGTTGAAACCAAATCCCTCTCCAAACACGTCTGCGCTAAGCTCTCTGATAGCACGTGAACGGTCGTATTCGTATTCAACAAAAATCTCAATATCCTCATCAACTGCTTCAAGCTGAAAGCCGAGAGCCTCATCGTAAAAGGCCTCGTTGGCGTCGGTAAGCGGGTTGCCGTCCTTATCCTTGTAGCTAACTGCTACGCGTCCGTCGAAGAAGGGCTCGTAAACGGTTGCATAGCCACCCTCCTCGTACTTAAAGAAGCCGCCGAAGACTTTATCTTTTACCTTGCCCGCAACTACGGGAGTAACCCATATCTTATGAAGCTCGTCGTTTGCGAGATATCCGTTCGGAATATGAGGTTCACCGTCACCGGCAAGACCCTGAACGATAGCGCCAAAACCAAGTATAGAATCAAGAAGCTCAAGCACCTCCTCGTTTTCTATAACCGGAGCGCCGCCGTTGAAGCCACCTTTAGCCGTTTCGACGTACTCGACTACGCTGTAATCAATAACGTCGCTGTAAGCGAGAGCATTGTTATCGCCGTCAACGAGGACGGCTCTGGCATAAATTACGTCGGTCATCATTTCAGGCGAAAGTCCGTCGTACTTGTAAACAAAATGCTCCCTGCCGCCGATGCTGACCCTTTCACTCTCAGCCTCAAGAGCAAGAATACTGTTAAGGTATGAGCCGGCGTTAAGGGTCTCCTTGTAGCTGTAAGCTCCATTATATATCGCTCGGTGAGTATTCCAAATCACAAGCTTAACCGACTCGCCCGCGTTAAGAGCAACGGGTGCGGGAACGGCGAACATAAGTGTGAGATCCTCACTGTAATTTACGTTAGTGTAAGCTATCTCGGGCTTGAAGACCTCTGACGAGCCACCATCGCCGACAACGGTATCTGCCATCGACACCGTGCCAAGTCCAAGCACACACGTCAATACAAAAGCTACGGTCAAAAGAAAAGCATAATTCTTTTTCATACCTGTTTCCTTCATTTCTTTCTTTTCGAGCACGTCGAGTACCTGCTCCATTATTATTGTATCATATCGTGGTGGTTGGTTTCAATCGAGATTTTTTACTTTTGCGGCGGCATTTTTCTCGTTTTTTTACATGTCCGACGCTATTTGTGTCGGAAAAGCAGCTATAGTCATGACCGTCGGCCGGACTGGCGGTTTTCGAACGAAGCCTTTTTACAAAATCTTCGTTATACAAAAAGGAGCGCCGACGCGAAATGCGTCGGCGCTGGGTAAGTTTAAATAAGATTATTCGTAAAGTGCTTTGCCTGCAACCTTGAAGTTATCAAGAAGGAAGCTGTAGTTCGCCTCCATGTATACCTGCAGAGCCTCTTCGTTGTAAACGCCGTCAGCGTAAACGGGTACGGTTTCGCCGTTAAGCTCTACGGTTGCCGCCTGAACGGTAGTCTCGTCTATATAATCTCTCATGTTCCATCTGGTGGTTATCACGTTGTTCATATAGCTTGCAAAAGTCTCGCCGTTAAGCGCACTGGCACCGCTGTATCCGGAAACGTCCTTCTCACAAGCGTAAACCATATTGCCGTCAGCGTCGCTGAAATACGCCTTTATCACACCGGTGTCGTATATCACGAAGGCAACCTTTGCAAATCCGGTGGTGGGAATCTCGCCGATAAACATTGAGGTGTCAGCGTTGGCATTGTCACCGGTGAAATATACCTTGTTGTCGGTAATTGTGAAAACGCTGATGTTCTTGCTGCCGCTGAAGCCCTTGTCAGGGTTCTCATCGGCTCTTTTTTGAAGCTGGAATACTCTCGTGGAAATGCTGGCATTGGGATTGGACTGACCAATTTCAAACTCAAGCGTAATAGCACCGCCATTGCCCCAGCCGGCGTTTGCCAACTGCTCGGGCTTGATAATCTCAAGGTCGAGAGTGGTTCTGTTACCGGTAGTTATTTGAAGAACGAGGTTGTCGGGGTCAGCGGGATCTGCCACGGTCTTGAAGCCCTGGAAGAGGGACACGTATCCTTTGCTTTCGTTCAGCACGCTGCCGATGGTTCCTTCAAACCAAACGCGTCTGAAGAGCTTCTCGAATCTATAGGCGTTCAAGGAAACTTTGGTGGGGTCGTCATACGTAGCGCCCATTGCCGCAAGCTTTGCGGGGTCTCCGTCGATGATACCGATCTTAGAGGTAAGGTTGCTGATTGCAAATCCCTCGCCGAAATCCTCACCGGTTACGGAGATAAAAGTACCGTCGTCTACTTCGTAAAGGTCTGCTATGTTAACACCGTAAACGTCACCGATGTAAACAGTGAAGGTGCTCATGAGGAAGCCGTAGTTCTTCTCCATATAAGCCTTCATGGCGATGGGGTTGTATACGGGTTTACCTTCTGCGTCAACACCGCTCTGAACGGAAACCGTGCTTCCGTCTATCTCAACCGTTGCGGTAGCAAATTCAGCAGGCCATCTTGTGTTCAAGGTGGAGGAATGGTAATCCGTAGGGTTTGCTCCCTGAGGTCCGGTGTACATATTGATCGAGAAATTGCTCATCTCGATGTACGTGCCGATGTCCTTGTAAGGAAGAAGATCGTCGTTATTATCGTCGTTGTCGTCTGCGAGGTTAGCAAGATACTGCTCATGCTTTGCCTTGTACGAAGCGCTCATTAGCATAGCCTCTTCCGCATTCCAGGTGCCTGCGCAAATCATCTCGCCGTCGACATCGCTGTAATATACCTTGAGGTCGCCGTTGTCATGAATGGTAACTGCAACCTTTAAGAGTCCGGTGTCGGGGAGAGTGCATATTTTCGCACTGTTACCAGGAAGGATAACCTCGTTGTTAAGAACTCTGAAAAGATAGCTGAATAACTGACCCTGTTTGTAGGTCGAGGTACCGGACGCTCCGTCGTAAGCCTCGTTTGTAGCCCACTGTGCCCAGGTGGAGTTGTCTCTGAGGTAGATACCGTTTATAGTTACGTTAGAATCGGGGCTGGTCTTACCGATCTCAACCTCGAAGGTAACAGCCTTATCAAGCGTATCTCCGTAGCCGAAGAAGGTCTTTCCTTGAGGAGAGATCTGGCTGGTGAAGGCAATTTGTTCTGCGTTAGAGGAGGTAAACTGGAAGAGATAGTTGCCGGGGTTCGAGGGATCCTCTACCATCTTAACGCTGTTGAACCAGGAGCCGCTCAGTCCGTTTTGACCGCCAAGGTTGATGGTCGCGCCTCCTGTGGAATCTCCGCTTACCTTTCTCATGTAAGCCGACCAACCGGACCAGTTGCCGGCGCCGTTTTTAATAGCCACATCGCCGTAAACCTTCTGTTCAAGGTTACTAATAGAGAAGTCGGTGCCGTAATCCGCAGAATTTATCTGACGGTGAAGAACGTAGCTGTACTCAACGGTTACCTCGATATCTCCGTCAACCGCGTCTATCTGGAAGCCGAGAGCCTCCTCGTGAGCTGCCGGGTTGGCATCGGTAAGAACCTTGCCCGACGCATCCTTGTATACGGAAGGCTCGTATCCGTCAAAGAAGGGCTCGCAAATTGTAGCGTAGCCGCCCTCATCATACTTGAAGAAGCCGCCGAATACTCGAACGAGCTTAGTTCCTGCAACTACGGGAGTAACCCATATCTTGTGGAGCTCATCGTTTGCAAGATAGCTCTCGGGAGCATAGCCGTAGCCATTGTTAGCAAGGCCCTGAATGGTAGCGCCGAAGAAAAGCATGGAATCGAGAAGCGAGATAACCTCCTCATCTTCGATAACGGGAATGCCGTCATTGAAGCTGCCCTTTGCAGTCTCTACGTACTCAACTACGCTGTAGTCGATAACATTACCGTATGTGACAGCCTTACCTTCCTTGTCAACCACAACCGGACGAGCGTAAACGACGTCGGTCATCTTCTCAGGGGTAAGTCCATTGAACTTAAACACGAGGTGATCTACTCCGCCGATGGTAGCCTTGGCTTCCTCTGCCTCAAGTGCAAAGGTTACTACCTCTTTGTCGGCGTTCTCGGTGCAACCTCACTGTAGCTGTAAATTCTGCCTGCAGTTGTCCAGAACACAACCTTGACGGTAGAGCCCTCGGGAAGAGCGTCTGCCGCAGGTGCGGGAACCGCAAACATAAGAACAAGGTCCTCGGAATAGTTTACGTTAGAGTAAGCTATCGTGGGCTTGTAGCTCTCGGTGGTGTCGTCGCTGCCTGCCGCATCGTCTGCCGCGGGCATTATGCCGAGCATGCAGCTGAAGAGCATCACAAGAGCAAGAAGTAATGCGAGATTCTTTTTCATAACAAAATTTCCTTTCAAAATATTATTTTGCCTGTAATAACTATAACTCTTCCCGATAAATTTGTCAATCAAATCGTTGTAAAAAGAATTTTTCTACCTATCGCACAATCTAATGAATGTAATTTTGTAGACTTTACACAAATAAAAGGAAGCCTTCGCCGAGAGGTAGCGCAGCGGCGCGAGGGTATTGAATGGCAGTCCGGTGGACTGCCAGACCCCGAGCGTGCCCGAGCCCTCAGGCGAGACAAGGTGGTGCGGAACGCGACGGATGAGGTGTAGCCACTAGAGTGGCGTTATTCCCTGCCTTTATAAAGTACGAATGCTTCGCATTCTACACCTCATCAGTCACCTATCGGTGACAGCTTCTCCTCTAGGAGAAGCCTAATCACCGCCGTTCTGCCGCTACGCTACCCCGAGGGAGAGCCTTTGGCTAAAGCGTTTTTATTCCACCACCTGGGGTGGTGGTTTATTTCCGCAAAAGGCTACAATAAAAGGAGCGCCGACGTGAAATGCGTCGGCGCTCGGTAAGTTTAAACCCGGTAGGTTTAAATAGGATTATTCGTAAAGTGCTTTTCCCACAATTCTGAAGCTGTCAAGAAGGAAGCTGTGGTAGGTCTCCATATATACCTGAAGAGCTGCTTCGTTGTAAGCACCGTCAGCGTAAACGGGAGTCGGAACGCCGTCTATATCAACGGTTGCAGCCTGAACGACAGCCGGATCTGTGTCCTCGCCAATGTACCATCTGGGAGTTATCACATAGCTCATCCAGCTAGCGAAGTCCTCGCCGGCAAACGTAGAGTATCCGGAAATGTCCTTCTCACAAACGTAGGTCATAGCACCGTTTGCATCGCTGAAGTATGCTTTTACCACACCGTTGCCGCTTATCACGAAGGCAACCTTCACAAATCCGGTGTCGGGAATCTCACCGATGAGCTTGGATGAGTCAATAGCGTCGCCCTCCGTGGAGAGATATATCTTATTGTTGGTAATTTTGAAAATGTTAGCTTGCGAGTTACCACCAAGGCCTGCATTGGGGTTTTCATCCGTTCTTCTGTGAAGCTGGAAGACACGCGTGGTCACGTCGGCATCGGGATTGGGCTTACCAATCTCAAACTCAATAGTGATAGCGCCGTCAGCGCCCCAGCCGCTGCTTAGCAGAGCCTCCGGCTTGATAGTCTCAAGGTCAAGGGTGGTTCTGTCAGCGGTAGTTACTTGAAGAACGAGATTCTTGGAGTTCTTGGGATCTGCCACGGTCTTGAAGCCCTGGAAGAGTTGCGTTCCTCCAATGTTTCCGTTAAACCAAACTCGTCTGAAGAGCTTCTCGAATCTATAGGCGTTCAAGGAAACTTTGGTGGGGTCGTCATACGTAGCGCCCATTGCCGCAAGCTTCGCGGGATCTCCGGCGTAGTTACCAATGTTACCAGTCAGGTTGTTGAAGGCAAAGCCCTCGCCAAAATCCTCGCCGTAAACCGATACGAGAGTGGTTCCGTCGTCGTAAACGTCGCCTAAGTAAATGTTCCACTCGTTAAAGAGAACACTGTAATTCTGCTCGGCGTAAGCCTGGAGCGCGGCGTAATTGACAGTACCGTCTTTCACGATAGGAGTATCGACTCCGTTCAACATAACCGACGCTGCCTCGAAGGCGGCATTGGTCTTGAGGTTGCTTCCCAATGTCCAAATAGGCTGGAAGGTGTTCTGCGACAGGTAGCTTGCAATATCCTTGTAGATAGCGTAAGTCTCGTCGTTTGTAGGATCGTTGTCCTCAAGGTTAGCAAGATACTTTGCGTGCTTATCCTTGTATTCCGTGGACGCAAGGATCTCGGCGTTTCTCACGCAGGCAAGAACCATTTCTCCGTCCTCGTTGCTGTAATACGCCTTGAACTCGCCTGCCGCCGTAATGGTGATGGCAACCTTTACAAGTCCTGTATCGGGAAGCGTGCAGATTTTTGTTGAATCACCGTGTATAACAACGTTGTTGTTTTGGATATTAAAGAGGTTGAAATAGGTCTGAGCGGTGTTGTGTCCGTCGCTCGTTGCCCACGAGGATCTGTTGCGAAGCACCATTGACAGCGAGTTAACCTTCGCGTCGGGGCTGGGCTTACCAATCTCTACCTCAATGGTAATGGCATCATCAACGGTATCGCCATAGCCCATAAGCGTAAGCTCTGCGGGACTAATGTAATTTGTGATACCGAAGGTAGTTTGGTCGGTTACGCTAAGAAGGGCGAGAAGATTGTCGGGATTGCTCTGGTCTTCTATGTTTTTAAATCCGGCATAATAGTTCTTTCTGCCGCTAGACTCTACGAAAGCCGCGCCGACCATGCCGAAGTTTGCGCTGGTCGAGCCGATCTTCAGATCAACCGTATAGCCGGACCACTTGGTGCCAAGCTCGGCGAGGATAGTCGCATCGCCTTTAGTGACGCCCTGTTCTATGTTGTTTACTGCAAAGCCCTCTCCGAATTCAGAAGCAGAGACCTCTCTGAGAGTAATAAGGTCGTACACGAGAGTTACCTCAATGTCTGCGTCAACAGCATCAATCTGAAGTCCTGCAGCCTCGTCGTATTCTCCGGGGTAAGCATCAACAATATCGTTACCCTCTGCGTCCTTGTATGCAACTACCTCGTACCCGTTGTAGAAGGGCTCGCGAACGGTAGCGTAGCTGTCTTCCTCGTATTTGAAGAAGCCGCCGAACACCTTATCAAGCGTCTTTCCTGCAACTACGGGAGTAACCCATATCTTGCGGAGCTCGTCGTTAGCGTAGTATCCATTGGGGAAGTAGCCCTTGCCGTCGTCAGCAAGCTCCTGAACGATAGCGCCAAAGTCAAGCATGGAATCGAGAAGATCGATAACCTTGGTGTCTGCGATAACGGGAGTGTTGTCGGCACTGAATCCGCCCTTCGCAGTGTGTACGTACTCAACTATGCTGTAGTCAATAACGTCACCGTACGCGGTAGCCTTGCCGTCCTTATCAACGACAACAGCACGGGCGTAAATAACATCGGTCATCTTCTCGGGAGTAAGTCCCTTGTACTTAAACACGAGATGCTCTCTATCGCCAATAGTAACCTTTGCTTCCTCTGCCTCAAGAGCAACTGCGCTTGCGGCATTATCGCTCGTGGTAACCGCCTCCTTGTAGCTGTAGATCACACTGGGAGCCTCCCAAATTACAACCTTGACAGCAGAGCCCTCTGCAAGAGCGTCTGCCGCAGGTGCGGGGACTGCGAACATAAGCGTGAGATCCTCGGTATAGTTTACGTTAGAGTAAGCTATCGTAGGCTTATAGCTCCCGGCGGAGCTGCCACCGCCTGCCGCTTCGTCTGCTACGGGCATTATGCCGAGCATACAGCTAAAGAGCATCACAAGAGCAAGAAGTAATTCGAGATTCTTTTTCATAACAAATTTTCCTTTCAAAATGATTTGCTTCGCTGTTGTAATTATATTATAATCGAAGGGGGATGTCAATATTTTAAATTTATATGAATGTTTTTTTCTACCTAATCCACAATTTCATTTCAGTTTTTTTGTTCTCTTTGCACAAGACAATTCAACCCGCTGTTCAGACACTTGACGGGCGTCCAAAAAACCTAAGCCTCGTTTGGATATAATTTTTTTGATTATGACTTGAAAAAACCGCGCCGTTGTTGTAAAATAATAGTATTACGGCTTTAACCCGGGAGGTGAGGAAAGGATTTATGATTTTAATACCCACTCTGGCTTTTCTTGCCGTAGCTACCTTGGCGGTTTCCTTCGTTACTTACAGGCTCACCTTTTACAATAAACACAAGAGCGACTTTGACCCCTACCATTCGATAAACAAAAATCCGCCTCCGCCGTTTGCCGAAGTGTCGCGAGGACTGACAGACGACCTCATTTCAATGCCCTTCGAGGGCGTAACCGTAACCGCCCGTGACGGAAAGGCTCTTTTCGGCAGATATTATCACACCGCGGACGGTGCTCCTCTGGATATAATGCTTCACGGATACAAAAGCGGTGCCCTGCACGACTTTCCCGGCGGCTTCAAGGAGGCTATTGCTCTGGGGCATAACGTTCTGCTCGTTGACCAGCGGGGTCACGGGCGCTCGCACGGGCGAACTATATCATTTGGAATAAAGGAAAGGTTCGACTGTCTCGATTGGGTGGATTACGCGGTGCAGCGCTTCGGCGAGGACGTAAAAATCACGCTCGTTGGGATTTCAATGGGCGCGGCGACGGTCATCTGTGCCGCCGAGCTCGACCTCCCGCCCGCTGTGCGCGGAGTAATCGCAGACTGCCCCTGCTCCTCCGCCGAGCTTATCATCAAAAAGGTAGCGGGAGAGATGGGCTTTCCTCCCCGTCTTGTTTTTCCTTTTATCAGACTTGGCGGACGTATATTCGGCGGCTTTGACGTTTGCGAGCGCACTCCGCTTGAGGCGGCAGAAAACGCAAGGCTTCCCCTGCTTCTCATACACGGTGACGGCGACAGCTTTGTCCCATGCGATATGAGCCGCGACATAGCCGAGAGATACGCCGGAGATTTGACCTTCGAGGTCTTCCCAGACGCAGGACACGGAACGAGCTACTTATTTGACACCGCGAGATACCGAAAAATACTTAAAGAATTTTACCAAAAAACGCTAGGAGAACAGCAATTATGAAACAGGGAGATAAATTACACGGATTCACAGTCACGCGGGTGCGGAAAATCGACGAGATTGACTCGGTGCTCTGCGAAATGGAGCACGGGTGCGGCGCAAGGCTTGCCTTTATAGACCGCCGCGACTCAAACAAATCCTTTGCGATAACCTTCAAGACGCTGCCCGAGGACCACACAGGCGTATTTCATATTATGGAGCATTCGGTACTCTGCGGCTCGGATAAATTTCCGGTTAAAGAGCCGTTCGTCGAGCTTCTGAAAAGCTCGCTCAAGACCTTTCTCAACGCTATGACCTACAACGACAAAACGGTATATCCCGTAGCGTCGAGAAACGACAAGGATTTTTATAACCTCGTGGACGTGTATATGGACGCGGTGCTCAATCCCGCGGCTCTTAAGAACGAAAACATTTTCAGGCAGGAGGGCTGGCACTACGAGCTGTCGGAGGACGGCGCGCTCTCCTACAACGGCGTGGTTTACAACGAGATGAAGGGCGCATACTCCTCTGCTGACAGCGTTGCCGACGAGGAGCTGATGCAACTGCTCTTCCCCGACTCGCCCTATTCAAAGGATTCGGGCGGAAACCCGAAATTTATTCCCACGCTGACCTACGAAAAGTTCGTCGAGGCGCACGAGCGCTTCTACAACCCGTCGAACGCTCTCATTTTCCTTGACGGCGACGTCAAGCTCGACGAGATACTTCCACTCCTCGATTCCTATCTCTCGAAATACGAAAACAAGCGTACCGTGTTGAATATTGAGCTTCCCGATTATACTCGCGGACTAAGGCGCGAGGCGGAGTACGAAATCTCGCCCGACGAGAGCGAGGAGGGAAAATGTCGAGTATATCTCGCAGGAAGAACCTGCGCCTTCGACGACAAGGAGCGCATAACAGCCCTCGGAATTCTCCGCACCGCCCTTGCCGGAAGCAACGAGTCTCCCCTCAAGCGCGGACTTCTTGAATCGGGGCTGTGCGAGGACGTAAATCTGCGAATAAACGACGGAATCCGTTGCGGCTATTATGACCTTGAAATATGTAACGTGAAACGCGAAAACGTCGACACGGTGATAGCGTTAGCAAAGGATTTGCTAACCAAAGTTCACAAAGATGGGCTTGACAAAAAACGTCTTGCCGCAATCTTCAACTCGGCGGAATTTAAAAACAGAGAGAAGGATTTCGGCTCTCTCCCGAAGGGACTTGTGTTCGGTCTTTCTATGCTTGATACGTGGCTTTGGGAGGGTGACCCTGCCGATACTCTGACGCTGACGGATACCTTCTCTCTGCTCAGAGCAAAGGCTAATGAGGGGTATTTTGAGAGGCTTCTTTCTGAATACTTCCTAGACGCCGCTCCCGTAGTGCTGGTTCTCAACCCCTCAAAGACACTCGGCAGAAGGAGAGATGCAGAGGAAAGGGCGGCTCTCGAAAAAATCAAGAGCGCTATGTCAGACGAGGATCTCCGGAAAATACGCGACGACGCCGCCGCGCTAAAGACTTGGCAGAGCACCGACGACTCTCCGGAGGCTCTCGCATCTCTCCCCTCCCTAACTCTTGCCGACGTTGACACAGAGCCTGAGCATATCCCTACCGACAGCGAAAAAATCCTTGGCTGTCCGAGCTTCAGTTACCGTCTTGCCACGTCGGGAATCCTCTATCTTGAGCTATTCTTCGATGCGTCCGACCTCTCCGCAGAGGAGCTTCTTCTTCTGCCGACGCTTGCCTCACTCTATAAAAACGTGGCTACCGCAAAGGGCAGTGCCACAGACCTGCAAAGCAGAATTCTCTCGGAGCTTGGTGCGCTTTCCTTCAATGCAGTATCGCTTGCCGACACCGAGGGTGCCCCCAAGGTCTTTCTTCAGGTGAGCGCGAGTGCGCTTGAGGAAAAGGCGGATATGATTACCGAGCTTTTCGGCGAGGTGGCATATACCTCGGATTTGTCCGACAAGCGCGAGCTCAAAAACGCCGTAGCACAGGGAAAGCTCTCCGCCGAGGACGCCTTCATCACGGCGGGACACGTTCAAGCAATTAACCGCGCGGCAGCCTACACCTCCGCCTCCGCAATGGTCGACGAATACCTCTCGGGATACGAGCAGTTTGCCTTTTTGAAGCGCGTCGACACCGGGTTTGACACGATAGCCGACGAAATTTCGGCAAGACTTCTTGCAATATCCGAAAAGCTCTTCAGAAGAGAAAGACTGACCGTCGCTGTGACCTCCTCCTCATCCGAGCGCGAGTTTGTTGAAAAGCTTATATCCTCGGTTAAGGATGGCGGGACTCCCGCAGGTCTCTGTGAAATCAAGCCCCTCGGCATAAAGAATGAGGGCGTTCTCATTCCGTCGCAGGTTTCTTATGCCGCCTCGGCAAACAACCTTCTTCCTGACGAGAAGCCCTGCGGAGCGCAGGTTGTTGCGCGCTCTATAGTTTCCTACTCGCATCTTTGGAACTCCGTCAGAGTTCAGGGCGGTGCATATGGCGCAGGTCTTGTGGTAAGACGAAACGGCCTGCTTGCCTTCTACTCCTACCGCGACCCCTCGCCGAGAAGAACGCTCGACTGTTACGCCGCCTCGGGAGATTTCCTTCGCAGCTTTATTGAAAGCGGCGCACCGCTTGAAAAATTCATCATTGGCGCTTTCGGAGATTACGATACGCTTACTACACCTCGCTCTCTTGGGGCACGCGCCGCAGTTAACGCAATACGCGGCTGGACCGACGAGATGGAAAGACGCATACGCAAGGAGATAGTTTCGGCATCAAAGGAGGATATTCTGCGCGTTGCCGAGCTTCTTGACGAGGTCGCGGGCGTGGGCGCTGTGTGCGTAATAGGCTCGGAGGGGGCGCTTAGCTCCTGCTCCGACATTCTCAAGGCACGATTGGAAATATAACGTAAACCAAAGTTTACAAACAATGCAAGTGCGGCTTTTGGACTGCAGACTCGCTTTTGCAAAAACCGACAGCCGCAATTACAATTAAAAGCACAATCAATTACGACGAAAAAAGAGCAAGAGTATCGAAAGCCTTTACTCTTGCTCTTTTGCTATTTAGTTTAATTGGTGTTAAAATTCAACACGGGGCAGGCTTACTGCCATTCCGGTGTGTTCTCTCCTTTGTCGTTTGCCTCGTTCGTCGGTCTTACAGCTCCGTCTCCCAAAGCGACGTCAGAGGCGTTGAGCTCTGCGCCCTCTACGGTCTTGTTCAGCGCACTCCATTTCCTGAATCTGTCAACAATAACAATGCAGGCCATGGAAAGAAGAAGCGCAAGTACTCCGAGAAGAGCAGCATACTTAATTGCATTGCCGAGAAGATTCTCTGCGCCCGTCTGCTTTATCGCGTCAAGTCTTGTTATTCTTTGACAGTTAGTGCCAACGTATCCCGTGGGAACAGCCATGTTCGCCTCAACGAATCTCGGAAGAACCTCGTTCATTCTCTCGTAGATGAACTTCGCCGTCTCCTCATCCTCGGTGGTCGAGATGTTAACGTAAATAAAGCTCTTCGCTAACGCATCGGTGTTGTTTACCTTTATATCACTGTCGTTGTAGAAGGAATACTTTACCGATTTGGTAATCATAGCAATGTACTCAGAGTACACCTCAGACTGTCTCCAAAGGTCCATAACGGCAGCGACCTTTTCCCGCACGTCTGCCTCAAGATCGGCAAGCATCACATCCGAAATCACGCTCTCTGCCGTTTTAGCATTCTCAACCGCAGCGATTGCAGCTCTAGCCTCTGCTATTTTGGCGTCGAGAGCAGCTCTGTCGCTTTCCTTCGCAAGCACAGCCTTGATGGGAAGGCCGTCTTCGTCGCGAAGCACCTCCTCGGCAAAGCTCTCTGATGCGAGAAGCTTCGTCATATTATCCA
>JAZSIJ010000141.1:0-8354 GCA_045533755.1 Eubacteriales bacterium
CCTCCATACTCCTTAGCGACAACTACGGTGTCAACCACAAGAAAACACCGCTTCTTGCGAAACGGTGCTTTTTGTTATTGGATTTGGGATTAGCCCTGAACCATCTTTGCGATCTCAGCGCCAAAGTCCTCTTCTCTCTTCTGAAGACCCTCGCCCTTGTCGTAGCGGATATATCCGGTAACCTTGATAGAACCGCCAAGCTCCTTAGCAACAGATGCAACGTACTTGGAAACACTCATAGAGTCGTCCTTAACGTATGCCTGCTCAAGAAGGCAGTTATTCTCGTAGAACTTACCAAGTCTGCCCTTTACGATGTTAGCAAGAATGTTGTCGGGCTTGTTTGCCATCTTGGGGTCTTCCTTCATCTGCTTGATGAGGATAGCCTCCTCCTCTGCAAGAACATCTGCGGGAACAGACTCCTTGTCGAGGAACTTAACGTCCATAGCGGCGGTCTGAAGAGCAACGTTCTTCGCGCACTCTGCGAACTCAGCCTTGCCGGCGAGGTCGGTGTCGAAGGAAACGATAACGCCGGTAGTACCCATGCCGTGAATGTAGGTGGAAACAGTACCCTCAACGATGTCAAAGCGGCGGATAGAGAGCTTCTCACCGATCTTGTAGATCTGCTCTGCGAGAGCCTCGGAAACCTTGCCTCCTGCAACGTAGTCGGACGCGAGAAGCGCGTCAACGTCTGCGGGCTTGTTAGCGATAATAGTCTTAAGAATCTCCTTTACAAACTCCTGGAAGGTTGCGTTCTTTGCAACGAAGTCGGTCTCGGAGTTAACCTCAACGATAGCGGTGGTATTGCCGATGGTCATAATGTCAACGATACCCTCAGCGGCGATACGGTCAGCCTTCTTTGCGGTTGCAGCCATACCCTTCTCACGAAGGTACTTTACTGCCGCCTCGAAGTCGCCGTCGGTCTCCACGAGAGCCTTCTTGCAGTCCATCATACCGCAGCCGGTCTGCTTTCTGAGCTCGGCTACGTCCTTAGCTGTGAATGCCATATTTCGAATCTCCTTTAAATTTAATTACTCTGCGTCTGCCTCTGCAGCCTCAGCCTCAGCGACAGCCTCAACAGCATCCTCTGCTACCTCTTCGGTAACACCGCCGTGTGCCTCGATAATAGCGTCAGCAAGCGCGCCTGCGATAAGCTTGATAGCGCGGATAGCGTCGTCGTTACCGGGGATTATGCAATCTGCATCGTCGGGGTCGCAGTTGGTATCTACGATTGCAACAACGGGAATACCAAGTCTCTTTGCCTCAAGAACTGCGTTTCTCTCCTTGCGGGTATCTACGATGAATACGCAGGAAGGAAGGGTGTCCATCTCCTTGATACCGCCGTAGGATCTCTCAAGATCCTCCATCTCCTTGAGCTTCTTGGCAACCTCTTTCTTGGGAAGAAGGTCGAAGGTGCCGTCAGCCTGCATCTTCTCAAGGTCCTTAAGACGCTTGATGGACTTACGAATGGTGTTGAAGTTGGTGAGCATACCGCCGGGCCAACGAGCGTTTACGTAGTACATTCCGCATCTCTGAGCCTCTTCCTTGATGGTGTCGGCTGCCTGCTTCTTAGTACCTACGAAGAGCATAGTGCCGCCTGCCTGTCCAAGCTCGGATACGTAGTTGTACGCCTCCTCGAACTTCTTGACGGTCTTCTGAAGGTCAACGATATGAATACCGTTTCTCTGGGTGAAGATGTACTCTGCCATCTTCGGATTCCACTTCTTAGTCGGGTGACCGAAGTGAACGCCTGCTTCAAGCAACTGCTTGATTGTGATTTCGAACATTTTATGTTCCTCCTTTGGTTTTTCCGCCATAGCGACATAACGCTGCGACTTGCACACCTATACAAGCACCGGCAGCGAACCCTCTCGCTATGTGAGATTTGATTTTACTGCGCGTGAGCACAGCCATAATATGATATCACACGCGAGAGGAAATTGCAAGAGAAACTTTTCCTATATTTTGAAAATTTACAGTTTGTTAACAATATTTTTATTCATGGAAGCTTTGAGCTATTTCGCACGTTGGCTTTTATGCTTTTTTTCATCATTTGTATTGAAAAAGCTCGAAAGGTGTGATAAAATTAGTTATAACTTTTTTGGCGGTGAAAAATGAGAAAGCTTTTCGGTAGATATTTTCTGCGCTTTGCGGGGGCAAACCTCGTGAATTTCCTCCTCCTCTATATTTCGAGTTATATCCTTATGAACGATTACGTGGAATACGTCAGATATTTCATAGGCGAGGCTATTGACTTCGCCCTGCCCGTTCTGGCAGCGGCGCTCGTATCGGCGGCTATGGCAAAATACGGCTTCAGGGCGCTGTGGATAGCTCCGTTCATTTCGTTCGGTAAAATAGTTTACGCATATCCCTACTACTACCTTTATTTTATAGACGGCGGACTTTTGACAGACGAATCCCTGCTTGTTGCCCTTCCCACAGCGCTTGCATCGGTTATTATCGACTGTCTTGTTATATGCCTACTGTCCTTTGTTGTTTATATGGTAACGGCATTTACCGCAAATCGCCGCGGACGCAGCTTTGGCGAGTGCGTCGTCGCCGAGGCCTCCCCGTTTGACTTTTCAGAGGAATTTACGGTTGGTGTTTTCGCCTCAGGCGGAATTATTTTCACTGTAAATCTTATCTCCGAGATAATCGAAACGGTAACGTATCTGATAGATTGCAAGGGAACATATCAAATTGGAGAAATTATTTACATTGTAGTCAGCCTTATAATGCTTCTTGGAGAGCTTCTTTTGAGCCAATTCCTTGCCATTAAGCTTACGCAAAAAGAAGCTCAACGAATTTAAAAATACCGGCTTTGAAAGGGGCAAAAAATGCAAAGCTTTGATTTATGGCAGGGGGACGTCCCCGGCAAAACTCACAGAGAAACACCTAAAATTCACTATTACCCCGCCCAAGAAAAAAAGGGGCGCGGAGCAATTATAATATTCGCCGGCGGCGGATACGGGGCGAGAATGGCTTATGAGGATGCCGAATACGCCGAATACATCAATCGATTTGGAATTGACACCTTCGTCGTCGATTACAGAGTTACTAACAGGGTTGCGCCCGGTATATTCCCCGACCCTCTGCTTGATGCCAGACGCGCTGTGAGATTTGTGAGGGATAACGCCGAGAAATTCGGCATCGATCCCAACAAAATTGCGGTCATGGGCTCGTCGGCGGGCGGTCACTTGTCCGCGGCGGTTTCCACCTGCCGCATGAAGCTTGACGGCGAGGGCATAGACGCGCTTGATGAGGTTGATTATCTTCCGAACGCGCAGATTCTCTGCTACCCCGTAACCAGCGTGATGAGCCACAGAGGCTCATACGTTAATCTTCTCGGCGAGGCGAAGATGAACAACGCCGACGCCCTTGACCCCATACTCCTCGCCGACGAAAAGACACCTCCCGCGTTTATATGGCACACGGCGGCTGACGAGATGGTGAACGTACTCGGCACGTACGGCTATGCAAAAAGACTCAAGGAGCTTGGAGTTCCCGTCGAGATGCATATTTTCCCCTTTGGCAGACACGGTCTTGCCCTCGGCAAAAGCGAGGACGGCGAGCATCACGTCGCCGTGTGGACCGAGCTTCTTCGCCGTTGGCTTGTGCTCTTCGGCTTTATCGGATAAGGAGATATGGAAATGCAAAGCTTTGACTTATGGCAGGGCGATGTGCCCGGCAAAACTCACAGAGAGATACCTAAAATTCACTATTACCCCGCCCAAGAAAAGAAGGGGCGCGGAGCGATTATAATATTCGCCGGCGGAGCCTACTCGCACAGAGCCGCCCACGAGGGTGAGGGCTACGCTGAGTTTCTGAACGAATACGGGCTTGACGCCTTTGTGGTCGATTACAGAACCAGAAATAACGGAGAGGCAGGCATTTTTCCCGACCCACTCCTCGACGCGAGGCGCGCGGTCAGGTTTGTAAGGGCAAACGCCGAGAAATTCGGCATCGACCCCGACAAAATTGCAGTTATGGGCTCATCTGCCGGCGGTCATCTCGCGGCTATCGCCTCTACATACCGCGCAGGGCTCGACGGCGAGGGCATAGACGCTCTCGACGAGGTTGACTGTCTTCCAAATGCGCATATTCTCTGCTACCCCGTTACAAATATCAAAAGCCACAGAGGCTCGTATATAAATCTGCTTGGAGAGAGCGCGGACGAGGTTGCTGACAGCTACGACCCAATACTGCTTGCCGACGGTATAACGCCTCCTGCGTTTATTTGGCACACAGCGGCTGATGCCAGAGTAAGTGTGCTCGGCTCGTACAGCTACGCGGCAAGGCTGAAGGAGCAGGGCGTTCCCGTTGAGATGCATATTTTTCCCTTCGGCGCTCACGGTCTCGGAACGGGCAAGGTAGAATCTCGCGGTCTTGAGCCCCATATCACAGTCTGGACAGAGCTTCTTCGCCGTTGGCTCGTGATGTTTGGTTTTTTTAATAAATAAAAAAATGGGCAGGAATGCGATTTGCATTCCTGCTTTCGTTTAGTCCTCGAAAATTCTCGGGGATTTTTCTATAAGGAAGAAATACGGCGAGGTCGGGGAGTTCAGTATTCTGAACTCCGAGGCGCAGATGCGGTACTTTGAGAGACTCTTAAAATACTCACGGAGCATATCTCCCTCTCGCTCCCCCTCCTCGTGACCGGGATAAATTGCGACTATCAGGACGCCGTCGGGCAAGAGCAGGTCTATTGCCGCCTCTACTGCCGGCATCGTTGTTTCGCAGAGCGTTGTCAATCCCTTGTTTCCGCTTCTCGGAAGATATCCGAGATTGAACATACCTGCCTTTATCGGCTCTTTTACAAATTCCTTTACCCTGTGGTGCGAGGCACAGATTAGCGTATAGTTTTCGGGGGCGCCGTTTGCCTCGAGATGTGCACGGGTTGACGCGAGTGCGCCCTCCTGAATATCAAAGGCGTATACCCTGCCACCCTCACCGACGGTTTTCGACAGAAAGAGAGTATCCCCGCCGTTTCCCATCGTAAAATCAACGGCAACCTCTCCCTTTGAAAGATGCTCAAGTATAAAATGCTTATGAAGTCCCGTGAGGTCTACCATCTAGTTCTCCTTTGGCGCTTTCGGCTTGACGAAGGCGGTGTAGT
This sequence comes from Eubacteriales bacterium, assembly GCA_045533755.1. Taxonomy (GTDB): domain Bacteria; phylum Bacillota; class Clostridia; order Oscillospirales; family CAG-272; genus UBA1740. Next base: position 5,114 of record JAZSIJ010000141.1, read on the forward strand.
TAGTTTTATAGATTACGAAGCCCGGCTTTGCGCCCTGTGGCTTTTTTATATTCTTGACGTGGGTATAATCAACTGCGACGAGGTCGCCGGTTGCCTGTGAGAAGTGCGCCGCAATTTCCGCCGCCTCGGTGTAATCGCGCTCGGAGGGCTCTTCTCCGCCCGTTACCATTATAACGTGCGAGCCGGGGATATCCTTGGTGTGAAACCATATATCCGACTTGTCGGCTATTTTGAAGGTAAGACGGTCGTTCTGTATATTGTTTCTGCCTACGAGAAGCCTGTATCCGCCCGACGTTTTGAATTCCATTGGGCGCGGCTTTATCTGCTTTTGCGGCTTGTAGCCGCGAAGCCTTGACGCATATCCCGCACCGTAGAGCTCCTCGCGTATTTCTATGAGATCCTGCTCACACTCGGCGCGGTCAAGGAATGCCGAAACGCTGTCAAGATATTCAAGCTCCGCCTCCCAGAGCTTTATTTGCTCGGTCAAAACCTCTTTTGCGGTTTTACACTTATTATAGAGCTTGTACGCCTTCTGTGCGTTCTGCGAGGGTGAGAGCATCGGATTCAACTCAATCGCTATCTCAGGACAGCTCTCGTCGTAGTAATCGACGGTTGTAAACGAGGTCATTCCGCGCTCAAGACGGTAGAGGTTAGCGGTAATGAGGTCACCGTTTTTCTTATGCTCCTCTCCCCGTTCGCTGTCAAGAAGCGACTCGCGCTGAATGGCAAGCTTCTTCTCTGTTCTTTGCTTGGCGGAGGAAAGCAGGCGCAAAAGATCCTTCGCTCGCTGTCGTATTCGCTCGGTGCGGTCCTTGTCCGAAAAATATTCGTCAAAAAGCCCACTTAAGCGAGGATAAACGCGCTTCTCCACCGCTCCGCCGAGATAGGTTATATCCATATAAGAGTAATCTGCGGGTGCTCCGTCGCGATAGACGACGGTGGGAGTGTAGCGCTGCTCGGTAAGCAGACTCTGCCAATCGGAAAATACCGACCAGAAGCGCTCGGAGTCGATATTGCATACGGGAACGTCAACGTCCTTCGTCGTGCGAAAAACGAGCTCGTGTGCTATCTGCGTTGCGATACCCGAATAGGTAGAGGTTATGAATTTTTCACCCGTTTTTTCGGGTGGAAACTCGGCAAGCTTCTCGAAAAACAGCGCTCGGTCAGATGTCAAGGGTGAAAGCTTGTACGGCATTGCCGGAATTTGATATTTCAAGCCTGGGAGCACCTGCCTTACCGTGCTTGCGGCAAAGTCTATTATTTTCAGCGCCGTCAGCACCTTCTTCTCGCCGTCGGTTACAATGAGATTGGCATACTTTCCCATTATTTCGCAGATTATGTGTCTAGTCACTGCAAATCCCATTTCGTCATAGCAGGAAACCTCAAAATCTGCTATACGGTCAAAGCCCGGCTGGGTAACGCCCACAATTCTCGCACCGGTAAAATACTTACGCAAAAGCATACAGAACACAGGCGCTTTCACGGGATTTTCCTTTGCCGTATCCGAGAGCTGCAGCCTCGGTGCATTGGGTCCTACGTTAAAGACGAGTCGGCGCACAGAGCCCGCGTGCTTGATAACGAGGTCAATCTCGTCGCTTTGCGGCTGAAGCACCTTTTCTATTTTAGCCTCGGGGAACTCACTCGAAAACTCGGTGAGCACCGCGCGCATCATACAAGCATCAAAAGCCATTTTGCGCCTCCTAATAAATTACGCTGGATTCTAGCAGAAATAGGGTAGATAGTCAATTAAGTAAAAAGAAGAACTCCGTCATCGGTGACGGTTGCCGAAGCCTCTCCTCTGTCGGAGGAAAGGGTCACGCTCTCCCCGCGCGAAAGCCTACCCTTGTAGAAAAGAGCCATAGCGACCGCCGCGTACGCAGTAGGCGTAGCCTCACCGCTGCTTATAAAGCGGTAGCCCTCACCCGCTCTTCCGTATGCTATTGCCGCTATCACGGGAGATATCGGGTCGGATATCCTGATGCGCGGAAGCAGGGATTTATCAAAAAGCGAAATCTCCTCGGCTTCAGTCAGTCTGTAAGGAGCTCCCGCCAAAACGTCGTCGCACAAAATCTCGGTTGAAAGGGCGCCGACGGTTACATTTGACAACAATAGTTTACATTTCGATATTACGGTAACGGCTTCTCCGTCCCCCGTGTCGAAATTCGTCATATACTTCATCACGGCATACCTCCTGCCGTAAGTATATGCTTATTTTGCTTTTTTGATATATGCTAAAAGCTCGTCAGCATCGTTTTTAAGCTCGCCGCGCATTACCGCAAGAACGGCAGAGCGCAAAAGCGCGCCCACTCTCTCGCCGACGATGCCGAGGGCTGTTATATCTCTGCCGCCTATTTTAAGCTCCGAAATTTTACACGGTCTGCCACTTGAAAGAAGCTCTCGAAGCCGAGCGAGGTCTTCTTCTCCGCCTCCAAGCCTTGCCTTTAAGGAAAGTGCTGTCAGCGCAACCGACGTGCCCTCATCTAATACGCGCTCCCAAAGGGTGTCACCGCGCAAATCCGCCGCCATAGCCCGAAGCACCGAAGTGCCGAAGCGCTCGGTAGCCCTATCGGCGTGAAGTGCGCGCATTGAGGCTTCAAAGGCGGAGGCAGGCTCGGTTGCAGACAGGTAAAAGAGCGAAATCGTACGCTCGTCGGATGTCATAGAGTTAAAAGCACTTACATCGGGAAGCTTGATAACGTCAACGCCGCATAGCTGCTCCGAGATAATCTCGCCGTACTCTGTGAGTACTCTATACGCTCCTCTACCGCCGATAAGCTTACGAAGCTCAACGAGCAAGCGCTCGACAGAAACATTCGCATGGCGCCCTTTTAGCTCAAAGGCGGCAAGCCGTGTTGAGTTATCTATCTCAAAATCCAGAACAGAAGCAAAGCGAAGAGCGCGCAATATCCTGAGCGCGTCCTCGGTAAATCTGCGCTCGGGGTTGCCGACAGCCCTTATTATGCTACGCTCTAAATCCTCTCTTCCGCCATAGACGTCTACAAGTCCTCGCTTCTGCGAATATGCCATAGCATTGACCGTAAAATCGCGGCGGGCAAGGTCTTCCTCAAGCGAAGCTGTGAAGCTGACAGTATCCGGGTGTCTGCTGTCGGCGTAGTAGCCGTCTACCCGATAGGTCGTAATTTCATAGGCCGTACCGTTGTATATCAGCGTAACCGTACCGTGCTTTATTCCGGTATCAATAGTGCGCTCGTCCGCAAATACCTTCTTGGTCTGCTCGGGG
>JAZSIJ010000026.1:0-6432 GCA_045533755.1 Eubacteriales bacterium
CTTTTCGCAAATTCTTTTGACGGAAGGCTTAACTTTCATTTTTAATACCTTTCCTTTCAGAAATATTACTTCTTTCTCCAGGTGATGCGTCCCTTTGAAATATCGTAGGGCGATACCTCAACGGTAACCGTATCTCCAACGAGAATCTTAATATAATTCATACGAAGCTTACCCGATATCGTAGCCGTTACTATATGGCCGTTGGGAAGCTTAACCTTGAAGACGGTGTTGGGAAGTGCCTCCACAACCTTACAGTCCTCAAATTCAATCAAATCGTTCTTAGGCAAGAACTGACCCTCCTATAAAACCGGTAATAGTGTTATTTTTCTACATCGGTAAGCACGATGGGATCGGATTCTGTGACAGCGATAGAGTTCTCGTAGTGAGCCGAAAGCTTACCGTCGAGAGTAACCACCGTCCAGCCGTCACCGCGTACCTTTACCTCGTGTCCTCCTGCGTTTACCATAGGCTCTATGGCAAGCGTCATTCCGGAGTAGAGCCTCGCTCCTCTGCCCGCCCTACCGAAGTTGGGGATTTCGGGCTCCTCGTGGAGCTCTCTGCCTACGCCGTGGCCGACGTAATCTCTGACAACCGAAAAGCCATTTGAAATGACGAAATTCTCAACCGCAAATCCGATGTCTCCGACGCGATTTCCAGCTCTTGCGAGCTTCATCGCCTCCCAGAAGCTTCTCTCAGTGACCGAAATAAGCCTCAGAGCCTCATCGCTTACCTTGCCGACAGGATAGGTTCTTGCGCTGTCGCCATTATAGCCGCGGAAGCGAGCTCCGACGTCGATCTTTACGATATCTCCCTCGTTGAGAATTACTCTCTCCGACGGAATTCCGTGTATGACCTCTTGGTTTACTGATATGCAGGCGCTGGCAGGGAAGCCGCCGTATCCGAGGAAGGAGGGCTGGGCACCGCACTTCTCAATGAAGCGGTGAATCCTCGCGTCTATCTCCTTCGTCGAGATACCGGGGCGGATAGCATCGCGTGCTACGAGTAATGCCTCGGCGGTGATGCGTCCGGCTCTTCTCATAAGTGCCAGCTGCTCGGAATTTTTGATAACGAACATCAGTCTACCCCGAGCGCACAGAAGGTACGTTTTGCGGTTTCCTCTACCGTGCCGACACCGTCTACAAGTGTGAGGTTGCCCTTCGTCTTGTAGAAGTCCTTAAGCGGCTCTGTCGTCGAGTGATAAACCTCGAGTCTCGAGAGAACGACCTCGGGCGCGTCGTCGGAGCGTATGGTAAGCTCCTCGCCGCACCTATCGCACCGAGTACCCGCCTTCGACGGATTGTCGGCAACGTGATAGGTCGCTCCGCACTTTTTGCACACGCGTCTTCCTGACATTCTCTCTACGATGACCTCATCGGGTACTTCGATAGATATGACCTTATCAAGCTCGACGCCCATCTCGTCAAGTGCCACAGCCTGCGGAACGGTACGGGGGAATCCGTCAAGGATGAATCCCTTGCTGCAATCTGATTTTGCAAGGCGGTCTTTGATGATGCCGATAACGACGTCATCGGGAACGAGCTCGCCCTGCTCAATAAATTTTTTGGCTTTCATGCCCATTTCCGTGCCGGACTTCAGAGCCTCACGGATAATCGCACCGGTAGAAATGGTAGGAATACCGAGTCTTGCCGCGACGATTTCCGCCTTAGTTCCTTTTCCGGCGCCGGGAGCGCCAAGAAAAATTATTTTCATATTACTTTACCCTTAGGGCTCATCTTATCCAAGGAAGCCCTTATAGTTACGCATAGTGAGCTGAGCCTCAAGCTCTCTGAAGGTCTCAATAGCAACACCGACTACGATAAGAAGAGTAGTTCCACCAAAGGTGAAGGTGCTGGTAAGTGCAGAGACATTCTGCTCAATGATGCTCTCGTAATAAACAGCCATATAGGAGCCCTCCTCCAGTATAGCCGGATCAAGCGATGCAGACATTACCCAGTGAAGGAAATGATGGATCACGTGAGGCGACAAAATGAGGGGGAGAATTGCGATAACACCGAGGAAGAGTGCACCGACAAGGTTGACCTTGCCGAGAATCTTCTTGATGTAATCAGAGGTGGGTCTGCCCTGTCTGATACCGGGGATTGCTCCGCCGTTCTTCTTGAGATTGTTCGAAATCTCTACGGGATCGAAGGTGATCGCGGTGTAGAAATAGGTAAATCCAAGAATAAGAAGGAACAGAAGCACAGGATAGATAATTCCGTTAGAGCCAAAGAGGTTGTAAACGCCGTCCCAGAAGCTGTCGCCCGAGCCGGTAATACCGCAAAGAGCGAGTATCGTGGGAAGGAGCGATACTATCGAGGACGCGAAAATGATAGGCATAACACCGGTCATATTGAGCTTGATAGGAAGATTCGAGCTCTGACCGCCGTACATCTTTCTTCCGACGACCTTCTTAGCATACTGAACGGGAATTCTTCTCTCCGAGCCGGTAAACCAGATAACCACAACGATAAGCGCGATAAGGAATGCGATAAGCACTATCGCGAAGAGCGTTGCGAGCACGGGATAGAGCCAGGAGTTCTTGATATAATCGTAGTTGTGATAGCTGTAGGTCATAACCACGAAGTCGACGAGCTGATAGCAGAACGCGGGAACTGCAGCAACGATATTTGCGAAAAGTATGATAGAAATACCGTTACCGATACCGCGCTCGTTGATTCTCTCAGCAAGCCACATAATGAGCGACGCGCCTGCGCAGTAGCAAGCCACGATTACTATTCCGTAGAACCAATAAAGAGCGTTCTCGCCGGGCGTTGCCGCCTTGGTAAGCGCTCCTGCGTTCCTGAGAAGGAAGTAGTAGCCGATAGCCGTTACAATTGCGAGTGCAATCGTCACTATTCTGGTGATGAAGTTCATCTTCTCCTTATCTTCCTTTGCAAGCTCACCGAGCTTTGGGAAGACGACAGCAAGAAGCTGAATAATAATTGAGGCGTTAATGTAGGGTGATACGCCAAGCGCAAAGAGAGTAGCCGTTCCGAGAGAGCCACCCGAAAGGGTGTTCATATAGTCAAGAATGGTTCCGCTGAAAGAGCCGGCAAAGTTGTTAGCTTCTACAAAAGGAACGGGTATTACCGTACCGAGACGGTAAAGCAAAAGGATAAGGAGAGTAAAGATTATCTTACCTTTGATTTCCTTGGTTTTCCACGCGTTCTTAAGAGTCTGAAGCATTTATACCACCTCAGTCTTTCCACCTACTGCCTCTATCTTCTCCTTTGCAGATGCGGAGAAAACTGCTGCTTTAACAGTGAGTTTCTTTGTAAGCTCGCCCTCGCCGAGAACCTTAATGCCGTCAACAACGACCTTAACGATACCCATTGCGAGAAGAGCCGCGCTGTCAACTACGTCGCCGTCGTTAAACTTGTTGAGCAACTGTACGTTGACCTCGGTGTACTGCTTAGCAAAGCGAGAATTGTTAAATCCTCTTTTGGGAAGCTTTCTGTAAAGAGGGAGCTGACCGCCCTCAAAGCCGGGTCTTACACCGCCGCCGGAGCGAGCGTTCTGACCCTTGTGGCCCTTACCTGCCGTTTTTCCGTTGCCGGAACCTGCGCCTCTACCCTTGCGGAAGCCTTCCTTTACGGAGCCTTCAGCGGGAGAAAGTTCATGGAGCTTCATATTTTGTCCTCCTTTCAATTCCGATTAAACGGTTTCAACCTTAACAAGGTGTGAAATAACTTTTATTTTGCCCTGGAGAGCCGCGCTGTTCGCCTGAACAGTGGAGTCACCGGGTCTTTTAAGGCCGAGAGAGCTAGCGGTTGCAATCTGATTCTTCTTGCAAGCGATGAGGCTCTTTACGAGAGTAACCTTAACGTTTTCCATCTTCAGTTACCTCCTTACGCCTTTACGTCTTCGACGCTCTTACCGCGAAGAGCAGCAACCTCTTCAGCAGTTCTGAGTGCACGAAGACCCTCGAAAGTAGCCTTAACCACATTAGTGGGGTTCGAAGAACGAAGGCACTTTGCACGAATGTTCTTAATTCCTGCGAGAGCAAGGATAGTACGAACAGTACCGCCTGCTATAATACCGGTACCGGGGCCGGCGGGCTTAAGAAGCACCTTACCTGCGCCGTACTCACCGATAATCTCGTGAGGAATGGTAGAGCCCGTGAGGGATACCGTAATCATATTTTTCTTAGCGTCCTCAATTCCCTTGCGGATTGCGTCGGGAACCTCGGCAGCCTTTCCGAGACCGAAGCCTACGTGACCATTTCCGTCGCCTACTACCATGATAGCTGCAAAGCGGGCGATTCTACCGCCCTTTACGGTCTTGGATACACGGTTTAAAACTACGAGCTGCTCCTGAAGATCAAGCTCAGCCGCATTGATTCTGTTTGCCATGTTAATCTCCTTATAGAATGTTTCTTGTCGAAACAGTGTACAAACCGGCGATTAGAACTTCAGGCCGCCCTCGCGAGCGCCTTCAGCCAATTCCGATACACGTCCGTGATAAATGTAGCCACCGCGGTCAAATACTACTGCGGAAATGCCCTTTTCAAGTGCTCTAGCTGCGAGAGCGTTACCAACCTTGCGAGCTGCCTCCTTGTTGGAGCCAAGACCCTCAAAGTCCTTTTCGTAGGTGCTGGCGCAAACGAGCGTTACACCGTTCACATCGTCGATGATCTGTGCAGAGATATTAGCGTTGGAACGATAAACAGCAAGACGGGGCTTCTCGGGAGTACCCGAAATCTTGCTACGAACTCTTGCGTGTCTCTTAAGACGCTGTAAGTTACTGTCTGTTCTCTTAACCATGATACTAATCTCCTTTCATTATTTACCGGTCTTTCCGGCCTTGCGGCGGATATATTCACCGGAGTACTTAATGCCCTTACCAAGATAGGGCTCGGGAGGTCTCTTGGATCTGATAACAGCAGCCATCTGACCTACTGCCTGCTTGTCGATACCCTTGACGAGAATTGTGGTCTGGTCGGGGCACTCGAACTTAACGCCATTCGCTTCCTCGAAGATGACGGGGTGAGAGTAACCGATACCGAGTACGAGCTGCGTACCCTTCTTCTCTGCTCTGTAACCTACGCCGACAATCTCGAGCTTTTTCTCATAGCCCTTGGTAACACCAACGACCATGTTATTGAGAAGGGTTCTGGTAAGACCGTGAAGAGCACGGATCTCCTTCTCGTCGTTCGGACGGGTAACGTTGATGGTAGCGCCGTCCTGTGCTATGGTAATTGCGGGGCTGAAGCTCTGCTTGAGCTCGCCGAGGGGGCCCTTGACGGTAACTGCGTTGCCTGCCTCAACAGTAACGGTTACGCCTGCGGGAACTGTAATAGGCTCTCTTCCAATTCTAGACATTCTATTTACCTCCCCTTACCATACGAAAGCGAGAACCTCGCCGCCAACGTTGGCGAGTCTTGCCTTCTTGTCGGTCATAACGCCCTTAGAGGTGGAAACGATAGCGATACCGAGACCGTTCATAACCTTGGGCATATCCTCACAGTTGGAGTAGATACGGAGACCGGGCTTGGAAACTCTCTTGAGACCGCGGATAACCTTCTGCTTACCTGCGGTGTACTTGAGGGTAACTCTGATGATGCCCTGCTTGCCGTCCTCAACTATCTGGAAATTCTTGATGTAGCCCTCCTCGAGAAGAATCTCGGCGATGGACTTCTTAAGATTGGATGCGGGAATATCAACAGACTCATGCTTTGCGTCGTTAGCGTTTCTGATTCTTGTGAGCATGTCTGCGATTACGTCTGAAATCTGCATTATTTTATCCTCCTATATGCAAGCATTTCTTGTTCTTGCTACCGTCTTTATGATTTTTGACGGTGGCTTATCGGCGGTTAAAACGGGGTGCATCGCCGAGGGGCGACCATTCCGCCGTTTTCCTTCCAATAGTTTTAGAGAATTGATTTAAATTACCAGGATGCCTTTCTTACGCCCGGAATCTCGCCCTTGTATGCGAGCTCACGGAAGCAGATACGGCAGATTCCGTACTTACGGAGGTAGGCGTGGGGTCTACCGCAGATCTTACATCTGTTGTAAGCGCGAGTGGAGAACTTAGGCTCCTTCTGCTGCTTAAGTACCATTGACTTCTTAGCCATTGTGAACCTCCTTAATTCTGAGCAAAGGGTGCGCCCATAAGGGTGAGCATCTCTTTTGCCTCTTCGTCGGTGTTAGCGGTGGTTACGAACACGATGTCCATACCGCGAATCTTGTCAACCTTGTCATACTCGATCTCGGGGAAGATGAGCTGCTCCTTAAGACCGAGAGCATAGTTGCCTCTGACGTCGAAGCCGTTGGGGTTGATACCCTTGAAGTCACGGACTCTGGGAAGCGCGAAGCTGAAGAGCTTATCCATAAACTCGTACATTATCTCGCCTCTGAGAGTTACCTTAACGCCGATCCTCATACCCTCACGGAGCTTGAAGTTAGCAACCGACTTACGAGCGAAGGTGGGAAC
>JAZSIJ010000056.1:0-5982 GCA_045533755.1 Eubacteriales bacterium
CATCATATTGTACGTCTTCGATTTTTTGAACGGTTGCCTTTTCCAGACTTTCATATATGTATTTGCTACTGCCGTATCTTTGAGCGCAGTCTACAAACTGTCTATACAGACTGTTAGCCTCAAGCTCTTCGTAGGTAGGAAATTTCCCCGTTTCATAAACATCAACCAAAAACTCAACGAACCCCACACGATATTCTTCAAATTCTTCCTTTGAAATCTGTTTTTTATCAACGAAAGAATATCCTTTCCATTCATAATTTATCGACAATATTCGCCCGTCACCGTATTTGTAGCACGAACCCGTTGCCGTTTCTCCGTCTTCAAATTCAATAGATATTTTAGCAGAACGCCAATTCTCGCCATTATATGATGCGGTAAGAGTGCCTTTTACCTCTTCGCCCGTAAGAGTTGTCAGTTTAACACTTCCGTCCTTGTCAATCTGAATTTTATATGAGCCGTCGTATATTTCCTCAAAGGGATTCGTGATATTGGGCATCGATGGAGAATTGTGCCATTCCTTTCCCCTGGGGTCGCAATAACGGTGTTCACTGCAACCGACGAAAGACACGCACGTATAAATCAAAAGAAGAAGGGTAAGTATGCCTGATAATATCCTTTTCATTATATTTTTTCCTTTCAATACGCCTGTCGCTTCGAATTCCGAGTTCATCTTCATTATAGCATACGCATACTAACAAGTCAATACGCGAGGATATAAAAAAGGCTTCGCTTGGGTTAGGAGCGAAGCCTTTGAATTATGCCATCTGGTTGTACTTAAGAGTAAGAGCTGATTTCTTGTGAGCTGCGTTGTTCTTATGAAGGATTCCGTGAGCAACTGCCTGGTCTACCTTCTTAACAGCAAGCTTGTAAAGCTCGGAAGCTGCTGCCTTGTCGCCCGACTCAACTGCAAGATTGTACTTCTTGATAACGGTCTTGAGCTGGCTCTTTATCATCTGATTCTGGAGAGCCTTGGTCTGGTTAACGAGGATACGCTTCTTTGCGGACTTGATATTAGCCATTTTTTTCTCCTTATTATTTCCGCGACTTAATGCTCTGCTCGGCGTACGGCTGAGAGGGTCCGCAGGCTCCACAAGATTAGAGTCACTTTTTCATACCACAGTATTTTAGCACATTCTTTCCTAAAAATCAAGGGGTTTTTGGAAATTTGTAAAATATTTTTCACAATATTCTGTTTTGCTATTGACAAATGGGAATTTATTTGCTATACTTGTAAAGTAATTTGCTTTACACCTAGCTTTTGAGGCGAGAAAGAGGCGTTATATGTTCGAGAAGGATATGAGATTCGCATACCTTGCCGATTTCTACGGCGACCTGCTCGACGAGCACACGCGGGCAGTCATTATGGCATATTACGACGACGATCTCTCTCTTTCCGAGATTGCCGACGGCGAGGGGATCTCGCGTCAGGGTGTCAGACACATCATCAAAAAGGGCGAGGCAGAGCTCGATGCCTTTGAGGCAAGGCTCGGTCTTGTAAGACGGCACGGGGAGCTTTCCTCTCTTGCCGAGCGCGTGTCAAGCGAGGCTACGGCTCTTCTCTCCTCTTCCGACGGGGCAGTCAGAGAATGCGGTGAGCGGCTTCTGCTTTTGGCACGGGAGATCGAGGAAAAATAATTTTTCGCACACGTTGTAAAAGGAGGTTTGTATGTTCGGAGGACTTACTGAAAAGCTCGCAAATGCTTTCAAGAAATTCAGGAACAAGGGCAAGCTTACCGAGGCAGACGTTAAGGAAGGAATGCGCGAGGTCAAGCTCGCACTTCTCGAGGCAGACGTAAACTTCAAGGTTGTAAAGGAGTTCGTCAAAGCAGTCACCGAGAGAGCCGTTGGCGCTCAGGTGCTCGAAAGCCTCGTTCCCGCACAGCAGATAGTCAAGATAGTCAACGAGGAGCTCATCAAGCTGATGGGCGGAGAGTCACCTAAGATAAATATCAGCCCGAAGCCTCCGACGGTCATTATGATGGTCGGCCTTCAGGGTGCTGGTAAGACTACGCACGCAGGCAAAATTGCCAATATGTACAAGCAGAAGGGCAAAAATCCCCTGCTCGTAGCCTGCGACGTATATAGACCTGCGGCTATCGATCAGCTTCACATCGTCGGTCAGTCGGTGAATATTCCGGTATTTTCAATGGGAAGCAAGATTTCACCTGTTGAAATTGCCAAGGCGGGTGTTCTTCACGCTAAAAAGAACGGCAACGATATGGTTCTTATCGACACGGCGGGGCGCTTGCACATCGACGAGGAGCTTATGGCTGAGCTCGTCAAGATAAAGGAAGCAACAGAGCCCAGTGAAATACTCCTCACCGTTGACGCTATGACGGGTCAGGACGCGGTGAACGTTGCCAAATCCTTCAACGACCTGCTCGATATTACGGGCGTCATTATGACCAAGATGGACGGCGATACGCGAGGCGGTGCCGCACTCTCGGTCAAGTACGTCACGGGAAAGCCTATCAAGTTCATCGGCACGGGCGAGAAGCTCGATGCAATAGAGCTCTTCCACCCCGACAGAATAGCTTCGCGTATTCTCGGTATGGGCGACATTCTCTCGCTTATTGAAAAGGCGGAGGCGGCGTACGACGAGAAAAACGCAAAGGAAATGGAAAAGAAGTTCCGTGAGCAGACCTTCTCTCTCGAGGACTTTCTCGATCAGCTTCATCAGCTTAAGAAAATGGGCAACCTTGATCAGATTCTCGGAATGATGCCGGGCGTCAAGGCAGGCTCACTCAAGGACGCGCAGGTCGACGAGGGGCAGATGAAGAAGATTGAGGCTATCATACTCTCGATGACCAAGGACGAGCGGCTTCGTCCCGAAACAATAAACGGCTCTCGCAGAAAGCGTATTGCGGCGGGCTCCGGCACGAGCGTCGAAGACGTCAACAAGCTTCTTCGTCAGTTTGAGCAGATGAAGAAAATGATGAAGCAATTTTCAAAGCCCGGCAAGCTTCGCGGCTTTGGCGGAATGAAGCTTCCCTTCTAATTTGATTATCAAAAAATAAAATAAAACAAACATTTTTGGAGGACAAAAAAATGGCAGTAAAAATCAGACTTAAAAGACTTGGCGCAAAGAAGGCTCCTTTCTACCGTGTGGTAGTTGCAGACGAGAGATCGCCCCGCGACGGTAAGTTCATCGAGGAGATAGGCTACTACAACCCTATGACCGAGCCCGCTGACGTAAAGATCAACGCAGAGAAGGCTACCAAGTGGCTCGCACAGGGCGCACAGCCTACCGATACCGTAAGAGCTCTTCTTAAAAAGAGCGAGATCATTAAGTAATTTACCGACTTAAAAGCAGGTATTCAAATGGATCTTAAGGTTTTGCTTATTGATATGGCTCGCGCCATCGTTGACAATCCCGACGCAGTTACCGTAGAGGAAGAGATAGACGGCGATAACATCGAGTTTACTCTTTCGGTTGCAGAGGACGATACCGGTATGGTTATCGGACGCCACGGCAGAATTGCAAAGGCGATTCGTCAGGTAATGAAGGCTGCCGCCAACACCTGCGGCAAGCACGTTACGGTTGAAATCAAATAAAGCTTTCCCGGGTGATTTTTTGCCCGGGAGCTTTTTTTGTATATAGTATACAAAACATTTTCTGTGCTTTAGTGCATATATAACACATTAATTTCAGTTTTGTGCGCCACATAAAGCCTGCGCAAAAGTCTTGAAAAATATTTTGAGCCGCTAAATGCGGCACGGAGATATTATGAAAAAATACATTATGTCCTTTGACCAAGGAACAACAAGCTCAAGGTGTATTCTATTTGACAAAAGCGGTAATATAGCGAGCATTGTGCAAAGAGAATTTCCGCAAATTTTCCCCCGCGAGAGTTGGGTTGAGCACGACCCTATGTCGATATGGTCAACGCAGATATCCGTCGCCACCGAGGCTATTCTGAAGATAGGGATTAGCTGGGACGAAATTTACGGAATAGGCATAACCAATCAGCGAGAAACGACGGTGGTATGGAACAGAAAAACGGGCGAGCCTATATACAACGCTATCGTATGGCAATGCCGAAGGACTGCCGAGTATTGCGACGAGCTCAAAAACCGAGGTCTTGGCGAGCTTATCAAATCGAAGACGGGGCTTCTTATCGACCCCTACTTCTCTGCTACGAAAATACGCTGGATACTCGATAACGTGGCGGGAGCACGCGAGATGGCGTCGCGCGGCGAGCTTTGCTTCGGCACGGTGGACACCTGGCTTATATGGAAGCTCACGTGCGGAAGAGTTCACGCAACCGACGTTTCAAACGCCTCAAGAACGATGCTCTTCAATATAAACACGCTTGAGTGGGACGAGGAGCTTTGCGACATATTCGGAATTCCGATGAATATGCTCCCCGAGGTAAAGCCATCGTCGGCTCTTTACGGCTACACCGACGCAAAAATACTCGGTGCCAAGATAGCGATAGCCGGTGTGGCGGGAGATCAACAGGCGGCGCTCTTCGGTCAGGGCTGCTTTGACGTCGGCGAGGTCAAAAATACCTACGGCACGGGCGGATTTTTGCTTATGAACACAGGAAGTGAGCCTAAATTCACGAGCGACGGACTGCTCACGACTGTGGCGTGGAGCATAGGCGGTGAGGTCACCTACGCAGTTGAGGGCTCGGTCTTTACCGCCGGGGCGGCTATTCAGTGGCTGCGCGACGGACTGAAAATAATCGAATCCTCGCAGGACAGCGAATACTACGCAAGAAAGGTCAAGGACTCGGGCGGTGTCATAGTCGTCCCCGCGTTCCAAGGCCTTGGCGCGCCATATTGGGACCCATACGCCAGAGGAATGATAATAGGCATCACGCGCGCAACGACGAAAAATCATATAATACGCGCGACGCTGGAATCATTAGCCTATCAGACCGCCGACGTCATAGCTCTTATGGAATCGGGAACGGGAATAAAAACCGCCCGTCTGCGTGTTGACGGCGGCGCCTCTGCAAACGATCTGCTTCTTGAGATACAGTCGGATTTACTCGGAATAGAGCTGCTTCGCCCGGAGTGCATAGAAACAACAGCGCTTGGCGTTGCCCTTCTCGCCGGTCTTGGGCTTGGGGTTTATGCTTCAAAGGAAGAGATTGCTTCACTTATAAAAAATGCAAGAACCGTCACCCCGAGCAAAAGCGAGGAATGGCGATCCTTGCGTATCAATGAATGGCGCGCCGCTGTTGGCCGCTGTCTTTCGCGATAATTACTGTTTTTTCTCCGAGGCAAGCTTTGCGAACTTCAGAGGGGTTATTCCCTTTATCCTTTTAAAAACTGCGGAAAAATAATTACTGTCGTTAAATCCGCATTTGCTTGCCACTTCGGTTATAGAACATTCCTCCGAGCGAAGAATGCGCTCTGCGTTCATTATTCGGACGCAGGTTATATATTCGGTAATTCCGACACCCGACACCATTTTGAACTTTCTTGAAAGATGGCTCTCGCTGACAGAGAAAATTCTGCTTAATTTTTCAAGGCTCAATTCCTCGCCGTAATGCAGATTTATGTACTCCGAAATTTCATATGCTATCCTGTCAGACTCGCTTATCTTCACAACCGCCTCGGTGCTGTAAAGAGATATGTATGAAATAAGCTCAAGAAGATGCAGCTTAACAGCCGCCCTTTTCAATGGGTCATTGCTGCCATAATACTTTTCTACCGACAAAATTATATTCTCAAACTCCTCGCGTCTGTTGGCGGGAATGTGTGCGAGCCTTTTAGATATAAGTCCGTCAAAAAGGCAGGCTGTTTCCTCGTCAAACAGCGCGTCGTCAAAGGAAAAGAGATAGCGCTCCCTGCGCATACACTCCTCACTGTCGGTCATGTGAAGTATCCCCTTTGGAACGAATATTACGTCACCCTCTCCGACGTTAAATATCTCGTCTCCTATGACGTACTTCGTTCTGCCCTCTACGAGATAATAAAGCTCGTGATTTCTGTGCGCGTGTATTCTGGAATACTTGCGCATATTCTTAA
>JAZSIJ010000051.1:0-3845 GCA_045533755.1 Eubacteriales bacterium
GGTAAATCTACATATATGCGTCAGGTTGCGATAATAACTATTATGGCACAGATTGGCTCCTACGTTCCTGCCAGAGAGGCGCGAATTGGCATCGTTGATAAGGTGTTTACCCGTGTCGGCGCGTCGGACGACCTTGCGTCCGGACAATCTACTTTTATGTTGGAGATGAACGAGGTTGCGCTAATCCTTGCCAATGCCACGAAGAAATCCTTGATAATTTACGACGAGGTGGGCAGAGGAACGAGCACCTATGACGGTATGGCTATTGCAAGAGCCGTTGTAGAGTATACCTACTCGAAGAAAATCGGCGCGAAAACTCTCTTTGCAACTCACTACCACGAGCTTACTGATATGGAGGAGCAGTTCCCGGGAATCGTTAACTATAACGTAGCCGCGAAAAAGCGCGGAGACTCGGTAATCTTCCTGCGCAAGATAGTAAGAGGCGGCACAGACGACTCCTACGGAATAGAGGTGGCAAAGCTTGCCGGCGTTCCCGCTGAGGTGGTAAAACGCGCAAAAGAGATACTTGCGGATATAGAAAGCGCCGCCCCCACCTTCAAAATTTCATCAGCGCGCGAGGAAAGGGTGGAAAACTTCGATATATTCTCAAGCGTTATGGCATCGAAGGATAAGGACGTCGCAGATAAAATCAGAGCCACCGATATAAATACCATCACGCCAATTGAGGCAATGAACCTTTTGTTTGAGCTGAAGAAGCTTGTTTCCGACTGATAATTCAAAACGGAGAAAAGAATGGCTAAAATTAACGTACTGAGCTTTGAAATAGCTAACCTGATAGCCGCCGGAGAGGTGGTCGAAAGACCCTCGTCAGTGCTTAAGGAGCTTATAGAAAACTCAATAGATTCGGGCGCTAAGCACATAGTAGCCGAAATCAAGCGGGGCGGAGTTGCTCTTATTCGCGTTTCTGACGATGGTTGCGGTATGGAGAAGGAAGACCTGCCGATAGCCCTTAAAAGACACGCGACGAGCAAAATCAGTGAGCGCGATGACCTTAATAAAATTATGACTCTCGGCTTCAGGGGCGAAGCCCTCGCGGCAATATCCTCGGTGTCCTCTATGACTATAATTACCAAAACGAAGACTGCCGAGTGTGCATCAATGCTGACGGCTGAGGCGGGCGTTGTTACCGACATCTCCGACGTTGGCGCTGCCGACGGTACTACGGTGGTGGTAGAGAATCTATTTTACAACGTTCCGGCTCGCCGCAAGTTCTTGAAGAAGGACTCCACCGAGGCGATGAACGTGTCGGCACTCGTAGAGAAGGTCGCGCTTTCACGTCCCGATATATCTATCCAACTCTTGATTGACGGCGAGGAGCGCTTTAAAACTCCCGGAAATTCCAACTTAAAGGACACGATATACGCCGTTTTCGGCAAGGATTTTGCCTCAAAGCTTATAGAGGCCGACGGAAAGGCTAACGGAATCCATGTTCACGGATATATCGGAAGAAGCGACAACGTCAGAAAGAACCGTAACCTGCAGAACGTATTTATCAACGGCAGATACGTCAAGAGCCTCACGGCAATGGCGGCAATTGAGAAGGCGTACACCTCCTATATAGCGCCGGAGTGCTTCCCGACCTGCGTTCTGTTCTTGGATATGAGTCCCGAGAGCGTTGACGTAAACGTTCATCCTGCAAAGCTCGAGGTTAAGTTCTCGGACGAGCGTCCGGTGTTCGAGACTATATATTATACAGTTAAGAATGCTATTGAAAGCTACAACTACCGTCCCGAGCTTACGCTGACTAAAAAGCAAAGCGCTTACAATCCCGAGGGCGCGTACGTTCCAATAGGTGCCGACACAAAAGGCGAGCAAATCAAGCTTGCCGACGTAGCGACGTCGGCGATCCAAGCGGAAAAAGAGATACCAAAGACCGTTAAAATCGCAAATTCTCAGGCAGAGCATAGCCGCGGGGTCGTCGACCTTGACCGTCCTATATTTGTCGGTGCAGGCACTGCACCCATGAGGAATACAACCGCTCCCGAGCCTATAAGAGAGACTATGACGTCGAAGGACTCTGTTGCATTTCTCGAAAAGTACCGAACCGCTGTACCAAGGCCCTCAAACGTTGTTGAAAAAAATGAACCCGTATCTCTCGTTACCGACCGCAGTGCCGATAAGGATATTCCGGAATACAAAATAATAGGCGAGGCGTTTGACTGCTACGTCATGGTTGAAACCGAAGGCGCGCTCCTCGTTATCGATAAGCATGCCGCTCACGAGCGCGTGATTTTCGAGGATTTGAAGCGCACAAGAGCGCGCGACGGAAGAATAGCCTCGCAGGCGCTTATGCTTCCGATAACCGTTATACTTTCAAGCGACGAGCTGTCGGCGGCAAAGGATTTTGACGCCGAGCTTTGCTCTGTGGGCTTTGAGCTTTACGTAGGCGAAAGGTCGGTAGACCTTACGGCAATCCCCGATGCCATAAGTGCTAAGGATGCCGAGGGACTCTTTGTATCCATGCTCGGTGACCTTTCTGCCGGTATAGGTAATCCTGAAAATACAGAGGCTATCAGAAGAGAAAAAGCACTCTATCAGATAGCCTGCAAGGCAGCGATTAAGGGCGGAAGAGTATACGATAAAAGCGTGATAGAGTGGCTTGTTAAGCGTATTCTAACCATTCCCGATATTACCGTATGTCCTCATGGCAGACCGGTTGCATACAAGCTGACTAAGACTGAGTTAGACCGTCAATTTAACAGAATTAAGTGAAAAAGAGAGGCAGAACCTTAAATGGCGAAGTTTACCTTGCTAAAAACAGAAGGCAAAGCAAGACGCGGACGCTTTGAAACCGTCCACGGAACAATAGAAACGCCCGTCTTTATGAACGTCGGAACCTCGGCGGCAATCAAGGGCGGAATTTCAACAATGGATCTTAAGGAGGTCGGCTGTCAGGTCGAGCTTTCCAACACCTATCATCTTCACATACGTCCCGGAGATGAGCTCATATACAAAATGGGAGGTCTTCACAAATTCTTTAATTGGGACAGGCCTGTTCTTACCGACTCGGGCGGATTTCAGGTCTTTTCGCTTGCAAAGCTCAGAAGGATAACAGAGGAGGGGGTAACCTTCAACTCGCACTTCGACGGAAAGCGTATATTTATGGGCCCCGAGGAGTCGATGCGTATTCAGTCGCACCTTGGCTCGACTATCGCTATGGCGTTTGACGAGTGCGTTGAAAATCCCTCGCCCTACAAGTACGTTAAGGCGTCGCACGAGCGTACGATAAGGTGGCTCAAGCGGTGCAGAGCAGAAATGGACAGGCTCAATTCGCTCGAAGGAACGGTTAACAAAAACCAGCTTCTCTTCGGTATTAACCAAGGCGGAACTTACGACGACCTGCGTGTTGAGAATATGAAGGCTATCCGTGAGATAGATTGTGACGGATATGCCATAGGCGGTCTTGCCGTTGGCGAGGAGGCTGACGTGATGTATCACGTTATAGAGGTTGTCGAGCCATATATGCCCACCGACAAGCCTCGCTATCTTATGGGTGTCGGAACTCCGCAGAATATAGTTGAGGCGGTTTACCGAGGTGTAGATTTCTTCGATTGCGTTATGCCGAGCCGCAACGCCCGTCACGGAAACGTCTTCTCATGGGAGGGCAAGATAAACATTCTCAACGAGAAATATATTGACGACCCCCGTCCCATAGCCCCCGAATGTAACTGTCCTGCGTGCAGAAATTATTCACGCTCCTATATACGCCATCTCTTTAAGGCAAAGGAGGCGCTCGGAATGCGCCTTGCCGTGCTCCATAACCTCTATTTCTATAACGAGCTTATGGCGAAAATCAGAGAAGCGCTCGACGAGGGCAGATACGA
>JAZSIJ010000129.1:0-4913 GCA_045533755.1 Eubacteriales bacterium
TATTTTTCGGTGAAGCTCGGAGAGCGTCTTGTTGAGCATTCGGTTACCCGATGCTCTGTAAATTATTGAATGAAACTCGGTATCAAGCTCCTTGAGATGCTCGGTGTCGTTTTTGCTTATATAGAACTCTGCGAGCTCAACCGAATTACGCAAGCGCTCAAGGTCGCCCTCGGATATTCTCACAGCAGCCGTAGCCGAGGCAAGTCCCTCAAGGCGCATTCTGATTCTGTAAATGTCTACAAGGTCGTCGCGCGTAACACCGACTACCACCGCCCCCTTGTTGGGAACGAGGCTGATAAGCCCCTCCTCCGCGAGCGTGTGAAGAGCTGCGCGGATAGGCGTTCTGCTGACACCGAGCCTCGTGGAAAGGCTCTGCTCGGTGAGGGCAGTACCGTTCGCGAGCTTGCCCGTCAAAATCTCTTCCTCAAGAGTTGACGTGACCTGCTCCTCAAGCGAGGCGCTCCTTTTGTCGATTATCATAATCAGCCCTCCAGGGTGTCGGGCTTTAAGTCGGGGCGATAGCCTGCTATTATTTCCTCAAGCTCTTCGTCGCCCATAAGCGTGGTTCTGCCGTCTGCGTAAAGATTGTCAATATCGCGCTTTATGCTTACGACCCAGTCGTCGTGCTTTGAGACCTGCGCGTCGCCGGTGAGAGCGTAGTGCTTGTTTATCCAATATGCAATTCCCGCAATACCCGAGGTATTCGAAATCGCCACGTCGGGCGCGCGGTTGAGTATCTTCTCCGTATCAAAGACGTTGTATATCTCGGCGTCCTTCATAAGTCCGTCGGCGTGTATGCCTGCTCTCGTAAGGTTGAAGGCAGAGCCGACAAAGGGTGTCATCGGGGGAATGTCGTAGCCAAGCTCGCTCTCGAAGTATCTTGCTATCTCGGTTATAACCGTGGTATCCATTCCGTCGAGAGTGCCGCGCAGGGATGCGTACTGCATAACCATAGCCTCAAGCGGAACGTTTCCTGTTCTCTCGCCTATACCAAGCAGAGAGCAGTTGACCGAGGACGCACCGTAGAGCCAAGCGTTGACGGCGTTTGAAACGCCGAGATAGAAGTCGTTGTGTCCGTGCCACTCAAGCATCTCCGAGGGTACGTCGGCATAGTGGTGCAGACCGTAAACGATGCCGGGAACGCTTCTCGGGAGTGCTACGCCGGGATAGGAAACACCGTAGCCCATAGTGTCGCACATACGGATTTTAACCGGAATATTCGCCTCGCGAGAAAGCTCGGTGAGCTCGTTTACGAAGGGAACGACGAAGCCGTAAAAGTCAGCACGGGTTATGTCCTCAAGGTGACATCTCGGGCGTATTCCCGCGTCAAACGCCGACTTGACTACTGCAAGATAGTGGTCAAGCGCCTCCTGTCTTGAAAGTCCGAGCTTCTTAAATATGTGGTAGTCGGAGCAGGAAACGAGAATTCCCGTTTCCTTGATGCCAATCTCGCGCACGAGGTTGAAGTCCTCGCGCTTTGCGCGTATCCATGTTGTGATTTCAGGGAACTCGTAGCCGAGATCCATACACCTCTCGACTGCCTCTCTGTCCTTCTTTGTGTAAACGAAGAACTCGCTCTGTCTGATAATTCCCTTCGGCCCGCCAAGACGCGAGAGCATTTTATAAAGGTCAACTATCTGCTCTACCGTGTAGGGAGCGCGCGACTGCTGTCCGTCGCGGAAGGTCGTATCGGTTATCCATATCTCCTTCGGCATAGAAATAGGAACGTGTCTGTGGTTGAAGGCAACCTTAGGCACCTCGTCGTAGGGATAAATGTCGCGGTAGAGGTTGGGGTCTTCCACGTCCTGAAGCGAGTACTTGTACTGTGCCTGCTCAATCAGGTTGCTGCCCAGATTTCTCTTGATCATAATATTTCTCCTTTTCATTAGGATTGTATGCTTGTATACAATTTGGAATAATTATACTACACCATATTCGGTTTGTCAATAGCTTTTAAATAAATTTTTCTTACTTTGAATAAGTTTTTTCCTTTTCCGCCAAAAAGTTGACAGAACAGAAATATTATGATATACTTTAGTGTGAAAATACTCCTTGGAGGTGCGTTATGGAAAACAAGCCGAGTCGTGCGCTCATTGCCGCGATGTATCTTCTTCGCGGGGCGGCCGTTTTTGCCCTGTTCTTCTTTATGAGATTCGTTGTTTTCGTCCTGACTATGAACGTCGCAACCGACAAGGATACTCAAATGTTTACCGACTTTCCGCTTTGGTCTGTTTATCTCATCGTGCTTCTCGGAAGCCTGCTTCTCTACAATTCCCTGGTTCGTCATTTCTCGCTCTACAACGCTCACGTGAGAGATGAGTATCTCGCAGGGCTCGGCGATGACCTCGGCAAGGTCAAGCGTTTTACCGAGTACCGCCGCATATTGAAAACTCCCGAGTTCCTTCTGGAAGCCGGCATCGCGGCAGTCCTGGTATCGCTTCTTCTTCCTCTTGGAATTTTTTACGAGACGGAGCTTCTCTTCGCCTTCGCGGGCGGATTCCGCTACGTTTTCATTTACGCTATTTACATTGCAGCATTCTTCTTCATCAATCTAAATGCAAAATACGAAACCAGAAGGCATTGGAAGCAGCTTTACGAAACGCGCAATCTTGATACACTTGACAGCCGATGGAGGTTTGCGCTGAAGGGAGCGCTTATCCTGATACTGTATCCCTTTACTATTCCTCTGTCGCCTGTTCTCGTGTTCGTCTTAATAAACGCATATACCGTTCTGTCGGCAGTCCTCGGACTGTTCTCTGCTACGGGGCTTATAATTTTTGCCCTCTTACTGGTATTCTTCATTCTCGCGCTGCCGAAGCTGAGAGCGCTCCGCACCAGACGAAAGTTTATAAAGCGCTTAAGGCTGTCCGTAGAGCGCTCGGACTACGAGCTCTGCGACCTGTATTGCGAGGGCGGCATCGGTCTTGGAAAAACAGGTGGGCTCCGCTTCACGCTGAAATACGGCGAGAAGATCTATTCCTGCCGTCTTCTGCCTATCGAAAAGCGGCGTCTGCCTCTCTACTTCACCGGCGAAAAGCACGCCCATTTCCTCTATAAAATAGGCGGAAAAAATCACTTCATCTCGCTTGCAAGGCACTTTGAATACGGCGTCGAGGGCAACGGCAAGCCCATTTTGATTTTAGCGCCCGAGCCAAAATACGTCTTCGTCTCCTCCGACGGCGGCGAAAAGCGCCTCTTTACCGGCGACAGAATGTGGCGCTTTACCGTCTTTGAGGGCGACTCCTTCTTCGGCGCTATGGACAGACACTGTCTTGATAAGGCGAACGGCACGTTTGACTGATACATAACTGATACATATAAAAGTCAGAGGCACTTAAGCACTTCATGCTCTTAGCCGAAAATTCGAGAATCACGTCTTCGCTTTTTTATTATTTATCCACTTGACTTATTGGGCGAGTTATGTTACAATGAGTAAAAAGGTAGGTGTTTTCGGTGAAAAGAAAAAGCGAGCTGCCTGAGCTTCTTGCTCCAGCAGGCGATTTCGGCTGTCTTCTAGCGGCGGTCGAGGGCGGTGCTGACGCGGTTTACGTCGGCGGCAAGTCTTTTGGCGCGAGAGCTTATGCGAAAAATTTCGAGCTCGACGAGCTTGAGCGTGCCGTCGTCTACTGCCATCTTCACCGAGTGCGCCTCTACGTCACGGTAAACACTCTCGTTTTTGACCGCGAAATGCACGAGCTGTCGGATTATGCGGCGGCTCTTTGGGAAATAGGAGTTGACGCGCTCATTGTGTCCGACCTCGGCGCAATACGCGAGATACGCCGCCGCGTCCCCGAGCTTGAGCTTCACGCATCAACGCAAATGTCGGTTCATTCTGCCGACGGCGCGAAAATTGCCGCAGAGCTCGGCTGCTCGAGAGTGGTGCTTGCCCGCGAGCTGTCTTATGAGAATATTCTTTCCGCGACCGAGGGCGCACCTATTGAAACCGAGGTGTTTTTACACGGCGCGCTTTGCGTATGCCACTCGGGACAGTGCCTTTTCTCCTCTCTTGTCGGAGGAAGGAGCGGAAACCGCGGCGAATGCGCCCAGCCCTGCAGGCTTCCCTACGGCGACGGGTACCCTCTCTCGCTCTGTGACCTCTCGCTTGCAGACCATATTGAGAAGCTTATAAGGTCGGGCGTCGCTTCCTTAAAAATAGAAGGACGAATGAAATCGCCCGAATACGTTTATACTGTAACAAGCATATACCGCGCACTTCTAGACGGGCGTCGCTCTGCAAACGAGGCTGAAAAACGCAGGCTTCGGGCGGTCTTCTCCCGCGGCGGCTTCACCGACGGATATTTCACCTCGCGCACCTTCTCAAAGATGACTGGCATCAGAAGCGAAGATGACAAAAGCGACACGAGGGAGCTCGGAGAGCGTAGCTTCGCTCCCGAGAGCGTAAAAATAACCGCCGCAGCCAAAATTCAAAGAGGTGCTCCCGCAGAGCTGACCTTCTCGCTTGGAGAGCGGTCGGTTACGGTGAGGGGCGAAATACCAAGCGAGGCTATTAACGCCCCCTTGACCGAGGACCAACTGAAGGATAGGCTTACAAGGCTCGGCGGCACGTATCTTTCGCTCGACAGGAAGGATGTATTGCTCTCACTTGACGAGGGACTTAATCTTTCCCCATCGGCTATAAACGCCCTGAGACGAGAGGCGGTCTTCGCCTTAACCTCGCCAACGCGCCCCCCGGCAAAAGCAAAATACACACCCCAAAAATCCCCGGCAGTCCCAAAAAAGCTCAACACGGCTCTGTTTTTGCGTGCAGAATTGCTAACTAAACTTTACAAAGATGTCCTCTCCGATTTTGACGTTATTTTTGCTCCGCTCTTTGATTATCACAGAGCACGTGAGCTTGCAAACGGAGTATATATTCCCCCGATAGTAACCGACGCCGAGCGCTCGCGCGTTAT
>JAZSIJ010000136.1:0-2843 GCA_045533755.1 Eubacteriales bacterium
CCTTACGCTGTTCTCGACAACGCGCTTCTCGACGGCTTTGACAACGCAAAGCGCGAGCTTGAATACTTCAAGGCGTACGGCGGCGAGAGCATTATCGACTGCACTCCCGACGAAATCGGCAGAGACCCTCTTGCTTTAAAGAAGCTTTCAGAGGAAACGGGGATTAACATCATTGCCGGCTGCGGTCACTATTATCACATGGCTCACTATCCCTACGTCAAGGACGCAAGTGTCGCCGAGCTTGCCGACGAGATGCGCAACGATATTCTTGTCGGTATCAAGGGCACCGACGTCAAGGCGGGCATTATCGGTGAGATAGGCACTAGTGCCACCGTCACCGACGACGAGAAGAAGGTTCTCACGGCAGCGGGAATAGTCGGTGCTGAAACCGGTAAGGCAGTGCACGTCCACACCGACCTCTATACCGAAAACGGTGTCGATATTGTGAAGCGCCTTATGAACGAGGGAATGAAGCCTGAGAAGATATGCATTGACCACATCGACGTTTGGCTTCGCCCCGATTATATCAAGCGGCTGCTCGATATGGGCGTTTACATCGAGTTTGACAACTTCGGCAAGGAGTTCTACGTTTCGGAGAAGAGACGCTTCGCCTACGATCTTGAGAGAATTAAGGTTCTTAAGTCGCTTATCGACCTCGGCTATAAGGACAGAATACTCGTTACTAACGATATATGCCTTAAGAGCATGTGGAGAATTTACGGCGGTATGGGCTACGCGCACGTCCTTCGCGGCGTCAGACAGATGGCTTACGAGAACGGAATAAGCGAGGCGGATTATAACGCTATCCTTACCGACAACGTGAAAAAATTTATTGATTAAAGGAGATACATTATGAACTATCCTAAAATTGAAGCAAAGGAATACTTAGCAAGAGTTAACGCCCTTCGCAAGAAGATGGCAGAGAAGAACGTTGACCTCGTCATCGGCTTTTCTAACCTTCTTGAGATTGGAATTGTACGTTACTACTGCGGATTTGCTCCCGTAAATGAGAGCTCGGCAATAGTTATTCCCGCAGACGGCGCAGTTACCGTTTGCAGCGGTCAGGCTTCCTATGATTACTGCCTCGTGCAGAACGCCCTTCCCGCAAGCCGCATCGCTATCCTTCCCGAGATTGGCGAGGTCAGCGGATTTGAGTACGATACCGAGGGACAGCTTGATTTCGCAGAGCTGTTCGCGCAGGTTAAGGCTGAGCACCCGAATGTGAAGAGAATCGGCTTCATCGGCAGACTTATCTTCCCCTCTATCATTATGAAGAAGCTCGAAAAGGTATTTGCTGACGCAGAGATCGTTGACTTTGACGACGTTCACTACGAGCAGAGAATAATCAAGAGCGCGGCAGAGATTGAGTGCCTTAAGACTAACTGGGATATGGTCAGCGAGATGTTCACCAACGTCGTTCCCAAGATTGAGGTTGGCATGACCGAAAGACATATCGAGGGTATGTTCGAGGCAGAGATGATGCGTCTCGGCGCTGAGAGCTACGTTCAGTCCTTCGCTCCAATGGTAGCAACCGGTCCTAAGAACTCCTACATAAGCATGTGCAGAAACACCCTCAGAAAGATTGAGGAGAGCGAGATCATCAACCTCGCGGCAGGCGTTTGCTATGAGGGCTACAACGGAATTACCTGCAGCCCCCTCGTTCTCGGCAAGATTCCTCAGAAGATTAAGGACGCTGTAAGCTGCGCTTACGAGGCTCTTAACTATGCATCTGCAAAGATGCTTCCCGGCACTCCCTGCGACGTAGTGCTTAACGCATACACCGACTATCTCACCAAGTACGGCTACATCGACTACTGTCCTTACGGAAGCCTTCACAGCACCGGTATGCTCGAGTGCGAGGCTCCTATCTTCTCGGTTGCTAACAAGAGAGTTATCGAGGAGAATATGGCAATCTGCATCGACGCTTACTTCAAGGGTATGGAGTGGGGTTCGTTCCGTATTGAGGACTGCTACCTCATCGGCGCAAACGGCGCAAAGCGCATGACCACCTACAACGACAAGGCTTTGCCTAAAATCTTTGGACTTTAAGGAGAACTGAAAAATGGAAATGGGAAAAAAGAATTGGGTCTTCTGTGACGGATACCTTCCCCCTCACGGAGATAACCCCGAATTTGAGGGTCACGAGGCTCTTATGATAACCAACCTGAACGACACTCAGGCAAAAATCGAGCTTACCTTCATCTTCGAGGACAGAGAGCCCGAGAAGGATATCAAAATCACCCTCGACGGTATGAGAACCACCTGCATACGCCTTGACAAGCCTATGGGAGAGAAGGGCTTTATGCTCGGCGAGTCTGTTCAGTACACCGTTTGGGTACAGAGCGACATTCCCGTATGCGCTTGCTTCGGCAGACTTGACGTCCGTCAGACTAATATGTCCTACTACAGCGTAGAGGGATATTCCTTCTAATAGTTAAAAAACGGTTGAGCCAAGACTTCGATTGAAGTCTTGGCTCGGTTTTTTACAAGAAAAAAGGGAAGAGAAAAATAGTAGAAAGCAGGGGAGGGTAGCAGGGTATTCGCGCTAGGCGCGAAGATTTTTTGCTCGCGCCTTTCGTGAGCGAGCTCCCAACGGCTTGCTCGCAAAATGCGAACCTACTCTCGCGCTTTGCGCGAGATAGGCGAATCCTAGGCTACCCCTGCCGCAGACAGAAAAGAACGCACGAAACGCAGGGTATTCAAATCCGCTCGCGGATTTGAATATTTTTCGCCGCGCCGCTGGTGTGCAAGCGCCCCGAAAGTCGGAGGCCAAGCGGTCTTAGGAAGACAACCACTGGATTCAAGTCCTTGGCTCACAGAACGACATGGCTACGATCCGACTT
>JAZSIJ010000029.1:0-19257 GCA_045533755.1 Eubacteriales bacterium
CCTCGGGAATGAAAAGACTGTTCATGTCTTCTCCTATTACTGTATTATTTTACTAGGATTGTGGTGCTGAGCATAACGTCGTGGTAACCGCCCTCGACGATGCTCGTAGCAGAAACGAGAGTAATCTTCGCCTTTTGTTGAAGCTCCTCGATGGTGATAGCACCGCAGTTGCACATAGTCGATTTAACCTTGTAGAGCGACTTCTCTACGTTGTCGTGGAGAGGTCCTGCGTAGGTGACGTAGGAATCTACGCCCTCCTCGAAGGAGAGCTTTGCCTTGCCTCCAAGGTCGTATCTCTGCCAGTTTCTCGCTCTGTTAGAGCCCTCGCCCCAATACTCCTTGACGTACTGACCGTTTACCATAATCTTCGGTGTGGGGGACTCGTCAAATCTTGCGAAGTATCTGCCAAGCATCATAAAGTCAGCGCCCATAGCAAGAGCTAAGGTCATGTGGTAGTCGTGAACGATACCGCCATCGGAGCAGATGGGAACGTATATACCGGTCTCGCGGAAGTACTCGTCACGAGCCGCAGCAACCTCGATTACCGCGCTTGCCTGTCCGCGTCCGATACCCTTGGTTTCACGGGTGATGCATATCGAGCCGCCGCCGATACCGATCTTGATAAAGTCAGCGCCTGCTTCGGCAAGGAAGCGGAAGCCCTCTCTGTCGACGATGTTACCTGCGCCAATCTTTACAGAATCGCCGTACTTCTCACGAACGAAATCAATAGTTCTCTTCTGCCATACGGTGTAGCCCTCGGAGGAGTCGATGCAGAGAACGTCAGCGCCTGCCTCAACGAGCGCGGGGATTCTCTGTTCGTAGTCACGGGTGTTAACGCCTGCGCCGACAACGTAGCTCTTGTTCTTGTCGAGAAGCTCGTCGGGGTTCTCCTTGTGCTGTGAGTAGTCCTTACGGAATACGAAATACTTGAGATTTCCGTCCTTATCAACGATTGGCAGAGAGTTGAGCTTATTGTCCCAGATAATGTCGTTTGCAACCTTGAGAGACGTGCCCTCGGGTGCGGTAACGAGCTTGTCAAGGGGAGTCATAAAGGTGGAGACCTTCTCGTCGCCGCTCATACGGCTGACGCGGTAATCTCTGCCTGTGACGATGCCGAGAAGCTTGCCGTTTGCCGTGCCGTCGTGGGTGACAGCCATAGTGCTGTGACCGTTCCTTTCAACGAGCTCGAGGACGTCGTTCAGCGTATTGTCGAGCGTGAGGTTGGAGTCGCTGACAACGAAGCCTGCCTTATAGTTCTTCACTCTTGCGACCATAGCCGCCTCGTCCTCAATAGTCTGGTTGCCGTAGATGAAGGATATTCCGCCCTCCTTGGCAAGAGCTATTGCCATCTTGTCGTCAGAAACAGACTGCATTATAGCCGAAACCATGGGAATATTGAGCGAGAGGGGACATTCCTCCTTGCCCTTTCTGTATTTAACAAGAGGGGTTTTAAGCGATACGTTTGCAGGAATGCAACGCTCGTCGGTGTAACCCGGGACGAGAAGATACTCACTGAAGGTATGAGAGGGTTCGTTGAAGTAGGTAGCCATTGTTATTCCTCACTTTTTATAGATTGTATTTTTATTAACATATATTCTAACATATAATGCGCGCGTATGTCAAGATTTTTTTACCTAAAAAAGACTTTTTGTCGGTTTTGATTATTTTTTCTCGTAGTTATCGAGAACTTTTATATATTCTATCTTAGGCTGCTCGTATCCGTCGAGGAGATTTCCGTTCGAGTCGGTCTTACCCACCGCGTAATCGGCGATAGCGTCAACCGTGAAGAGTCCCTCGACGACGTAGCCGAATGCGGCGTAGTCACCGTCAAGATGCGGCGAGTCGGCATCGCAGATGAAGAAGCCGCAGGAAGCCGAATAAACGCTAGTTCCTCTCGCCATAGATATGACACCGCGCTTGTGAAGCAGGTCGTTGTAGGTAATTCCGCCGTTTTCAAATTCGCCGATAATTGTTTCCGCCTGCTCCTCCTCGGGCAGATGCGAGTCGTCACCGCCCTGAATCATAAAGCCCTTTATAATTCTGTGGAAGTCAAGCCCGTCGTAGAAGCCGCGCTGGACAAGTCCGACGAAGTTTTCTACCGTCGCCGGCGCCTCACTCGCGTCAAGAAGAATAACGACGGGAGCGTCGTAGCCCTCGACCTTCATTTCAACGTAGGTTACCTTGTCTGCCTTGACCTCGCGGTCTGCGTAGTAGGTGCAGTAGTCGCGGGGCATTGACGCCCATATCGCCACCGCAATGCAGATTGCCACGCCAACGGCGGCGAGCACCGTTGCTATTATTGCGATTATGCGCTTCTTTTTCTTTTCCGCAGCGCGCTTTGCCGCCGCCTCTTCCTTTGCGCGAGCGTTGTATTTGTAATTCTTGTTCTTTGCCATTCGTATTTTCCCTTATCAGTTGTTTTCTGTTATTTTGACGTATTCGATGGTAGGTTGCTCGACACCGCTGTTCAGATTGCCGTTCGAGTCGGTTTTGCCCACTGCGTAGTCGGCAATAGCGTCAACGGTAGCCATTCCCGAGAGAACGTATCCGAATGCGGCGTAATCGCCGTCAAGATGCGGCGCGTCGGCATCGCAGATAAAGAAACCGCAGGACGCCGAGTCCTTGACGCTCGTTCTTGCCATTGAAATCGTACCGCGGATATGCTTTATGTCGTTAGGGTGACCGTTGGAGTCAAACTCGCCCTTGATTGAGGCCGCCTGCTTTGATTCGGGAAGATGTCCGTCGTCGCCGCCTTGAATCATGAAGCCTTTTATAATTCTGTGGAAATCAAGCCCGTCGTAGAAGCCGCGTTCGACAAGAGAGAGGAAATTCGCCACCGTAATAGGCGCTGTCGTCGCGTCGAGAAGTATTACTATCGGCTCCTCGTAGTCCTGTATCTTCATTTCGACGGTGTAGATTTCGCGTCCCTCGGTGTCGCGCGTGTAAACGTATTTCGAAGCTGAGTCGTTGGCTTTTATCGCCGTCACCGTGCGAAGAGCGTCGAGCGACAGCGATTTCAAGAGGTCGGGAAGCCCCGTGCTTGCTGTCAGCGTGTCGACGTCGAGTCCGACAAGGCTCGTAAGGAAGCCGTCGAGCTCGGTCTTCGTTTCGGAAATGTCAAGCGAAAGAGCGCCGCTGATTTTGCCGTCAGCATTAACGCCTATCAGCATATCGGTAAATCTACCGTCGGACGTCTTGCATATCTGAAAAACGTAGCCGCCGTCCGACGCGTAGGCGCGTCTTACCGTATCAGGAGCGTATGAAACCGAGAGCTTTTCGTAGTCCTCGCCCTCCGGCAGAAGCCACGCTATTTGAGAAGGAAGCGCGGGCGCGACGTAGAGGTCACGTATAAGGGCGTAGTTGATATCGCTATCAACGGTTACAGACTCAATTATCGGCTGTCTGTTTGCGACAATCAAACCCGAAGATTCGGTGTACTCAATGCTTGCCTGCGTTATTTCGTCAACCACCGAAAGCCCCTCGATAACGTAGCCGAAGGCGGCGTAGTATCCGTCAAGCGCTTCGGAAACATCGCCGTTTGCGATAAAGAAGTGGGAGCTTGCGTCGTCGAAGCCGTAATTCGAGTGGAGCATCGAGATAGTCCCGCGTTTGTGCGAGATGTCGTTTTCGTGTCCGTTATATTCAAACTCTCCGACTATAGTTTCGTCGGAGCTGCCAGAGCCGTCCTTGTTCAGTGCTCCGCCCATAATTACGGTTTCCTCGTCGAGCGTTTGTGCCGCGTAGAAGGTAAGTCCGTCGTAAAAGCCCGACTTTGCAAGCGTAAGGAAGTTCGCAACCGTACGAGGCGCTGTGGTCGCGTCAAGCAAGAGGCGGAAGCTGCCGTAATTTTTAACCTTTACCGTGACGTATGCAACGTTTCTGCCCGTAACGTCGCGGCTCTCGGCATATTCCGACGCGTCGGCAGAGGTACCGCCGTTATCGTCGCTATCGGGGGTGTTACAGCTCGCAAGCATAGCGAGCGTCATACAAATGATTAAAACAAGAGAAATAAGCCTTTTCATATTTATCCTTTTTGTAAAGTTTTGTTTACATATTCTGCATCAAGAAGAGCTCGATTGCCGTGTATCCGCCGATGCCGCCGAATTTTGATGCGACGTCAACGTGGGCGAGCTCGGAAAGCAGAGCGTGGGCCTTATCGATACCAAGCTTTTTTGCCGCGCTGAGATAGAGACCGAGCTTGTATTCGTTCATAGACAGAGCCTTTGCAATATCCCTCGGGTTCATACCCTCCTCCGAGAGAGAAGCAACGTTCACGAGGTCGCAAACTACCTTTGACGTCATGCCGATTATGACGGTAGGGTCTACGCGCCGCGCTTTCATATCGGCAAGTGCCGAGAGAGCCGCCTGCTTGTCCCTTGCAAGTAAAGCGTTGGAGAAAGCAAAGGTGTCGCACTCCGTGGTAGGTGTTGCTACGAGCTCGACGTCGCCGACAGACAGCTCTGTGCCGCGCGCTTTTGCGAGGGCGGTGAGCTTGTCTATTTCGTTTTTTAAAGCCTGCATAGAGCGTCCCGAACGAAAGAGGAGAGCTCCGGGCAGGTCGGGAGAATATTTTACACCCTCGGCGTCGAGGTGTCTGCGTATCCATACGGCAAGCTGAGCGTCTGATGACCTGTCAAGGCGTATTATTGAGAGCATGTTGCCAAAGCGAGCTTCGAATTTGCTTGGCTTTTTGCCCGTGCCAAGCTCGACACCCTCGTCCGAAACGATAAAGGCAAGCACGCTGTATCCGTACTCCTCACGTATTTTGAGAAGCTCCTCGAGAGCGGCGGCGGTGTCCTCCTTAAGCGAGGTGAGAGTCGGGTATCGCCACTCGACAAGCTTGTAGTCGCTCATCATGGGCGGAGCCTTAACCGCATCGGTGAGCGCGGCAATATTAAGCTCCTCTCCGTCGTACACTACATGATTGAAGGGGGCGAGTGACCCGTCGGTTACTACGGCATCCCGAAGCTTTGAGAGGTAGAATTTTTTAAGATAGTCCTCCTCACCTGCGAAGAGATACGCCCCGGCGAGATTTCCGCTTTTTATGCGCTCATTAAGCTCGTTAACAGTCATCTTTCAACGTCACAGACGAGCGACATTCTGACCGATTTTTTCGCACCGCCTATCTCCATATCGTAAAAAATTTCAAGCTTTCCTCCCTCTTCGATGCTGCCGCGGATTTTTCTTGTGAAAATATTTGCATCAAAGCTGTAGGGAGGAACAGAATACACCGAGCGGTGTGCTACCCCCTCGGAGAAGAGCATATTGCTTTCAATTGCTCCGTGACGGCATACGCGGACGTTGCCACAGAGAATCTCGATTTTGGTGCTGACAGCACCCCCCTCGGTTTCCTCGGAGAAGCTGATTACCGAGCCCCGTGCTCCCGAAAGAAGCGTTCCGAAAGCAGAGCTCTCGCTTCGCTCAGAGTCGCCCGACGGCAGTCCGGTGTCCGAAAGATTTTCTATTGTTGAAATGAGGGATATTTTTACCTTATTCGTTGTGCTCATACTACACCTATCCTTAATAAAAAGGCTGTCGCGTTAAATTTTGGCGACAGCCGAGGGAGTCTATCAAAAGGTCAGACTCTGCGATTTTTCATATTATATTCAGAGCGAGGGTTGACGAGCTCGCGCCAGTTAAGACTGCCTGCCTCGAGCGCTGTGACGAGAACCTCTGCAGTTGCGATATTCGTTGCAAGCGGCACGTTGTAGACGTCGCAAAGGCGCAAAAGATTCATCTCTGCCTCAGAGGGAATCTTCGCGGGGTCGGTGCTTCTGAAGTAGAAGACGAGGTCAATCTCGTTATAGGAAACCTTGGAGGCTATCTGCTCGGTTCCTCCGGTGTGTCCGGACAGGAAGGTTTCAATCTTGAGCCCCGTTGCGTCGGAAATATATTTTCCGGTAATATGCGTAGCGCAGAGATGGTGGCGGCTCAAAATTCCGCAATATGCGATGCAGAATTGCGCCATGAGTTCTTTCTTGTTATCATCGGCTATGATTGCGATTTCCATATTTCCTCCTTTTCCGCTCTCGGACGTATAAACGAATTCTTTTGCGTATATTATATCACTAAAAGATGCTTTTGTCAATCTTTGCCCTATAAATTTTTAATTAAAATTATAACGCTTGCATTACACCAGTACACATGTAAAAAGATGTGTGTATTTTCGATAATACTATTGAAAAAAATCAAAAAATAGTGTATAATATTGAAAAAACGGGTAAAAAACTTCAGTTTTGAAAATATATCAGTTAGAATCGAGGCAGAAAATGGAAAAATTCAAAAGAATAGGTGTACTCACGTCGGGAGGCGATGCGCCGGGCATGAATGCGGCGGTAAGAGCTGTCGTCCGTACCGCGAACGTAAACGGCGTCGAGGTTATGGGTATATACAGAGGATATTCGGGACTTATTGAGGGGGATATAAAGCCGCTTCTCTTCCGGGACGTGTCTAACATTATAAATAAGGGCGGAACTATGCTCTATTCCGACAGATGCCCCGAGTTCAAGACCGAGGAGGGAATGGCGAAGGCTGTTGAAACCTGCAGAAAGCTCGGAATTGACGGTATAGTTGCGATTGGCGGCGACGGTACCTTCAGGGGAGCTACCGAGCTCACCGCGCACGGTGTTCCCTGCATAGGCATACCCGGCACCATTGATAACGATATTACGTCGACCGACAGCACCATAGGCTTCGACACGGCGATGAACACCGTAATCGAGCTTGTCGATAAGCTCCGCGATACCTGCGAATCCCACGCAAGATGTAATGTCGTTGAGGTTATGGGAAGAGGCGCCGGTGATATAGCTCTCAATACAGCGATAGCTTCGGGCGCGTCAGCCGTGGTAATTCCCGAGATACCCTGCGACAAGGACGCTATATGCGACAGGATAAACCGTTCAAAGAAGCTCGGCAAGCGTAATTTCATAGTTCTCGTGTCGGAGGGCGTCGGCTCTGACTATGCTCCCGCACTTGCGAAAATAATAGAGAAAAATACCGGCGTTGAAACCAAGTTCGCAAAATTCGCTCATATAGTAAGAGGAGGAAATCCCACCCTCAAGGACAGAGTTATGGCATCGAGAATGGGAGTTCACGCCGTTGAGGAGCTTCTTCGCGGTAAATCCAACCTCGTCGTCTGTGAGAGGCGCGGCAAGATAGTCTCGCGCGACATAAACTACGCGCTTAAGCTTGACAGAATGTACAAGGGAACGCTTCGAGAGGGTGACCTCGACGGACTGTCCGAAGAGACTCTTGCAAAAATGAAGGCGGATATCGAAAGAAAGCGCGCCAATATCGAGGCGCTTTACGCCGTCGCAGGAAAGATAAATCTTTAATCAGAATTCATAAAAAGAGTGAGCCGAGTGACTCACTCTTTTCAATTTTAAAATCATCTCACGAGCTTCAGCACGCGGAGCTTGTACTTTGCGCGCGGGTCGCGGAATTTTAGCTTGTAGGCTTCCTCGTAAAGACCGTAGGCGTAGTCCTTGTTGACCTCAACGCCGAGCCCGAACTCATAAAGACAGCCGAGGGTGTAGATAGCCTTCGGATTTTCGAGCAGCATACAGAGGTCAAGGTAGCACTTTGCCGCCTTGAATTTCTTTTTATATAATAGACGCATAGCGGTAGAGAAGTGCTTCTTTGCGACACTCTTTTTTCTGTTGCTCTCAAGGCGCTCGATTTCGCGCTTTGCCGTGGTATATCCTGCGGCCTCTGCCGCGCGGAAGCTCTTCAAGGCGAGATTATAGTCAAACGCCGTGCCGATGCCGTAGGCATAGCATCGTCCGATATCGTAATAGGCGTATTTGTCGCCTGCCTCGGCGGCGGTTTTATACCAGAGAAACGCCCTGCCCCTGTCCTTCTCGGTGCCTCTGCCGACCTCGTAGAGATGGGCGAGCATTCTCGCTGCGGGAGTGTAGCCCATAGCAGTGGATATTGCACAGTTTCTGAAGCACTGCGCGGGGTCAAGATGCTCGGCTTCCTTGGCGTATTTGAAGAACGCCTCTCTTCTGCGTCTCAAATCTTCGGTTTTTTTCTTTGCTGTTTCTATTCCTGCCGCTGCCGCCTTGTCGTAGAGGTCGACCGCGTGCGCGAGGTCGCGCGCGATAAATTTTCCCTCGCAGAATATGTCGCCCATAGTTTCGTACGCGGCAAAGTAGCCGTGCTCTGCCGCTGCGGCATAGTTGTCTAATGCGCGGTTTATGTCTACCTCAAAGCTCTTGCCGGTCGTGAACAGCTCACCGAGGTAATAGAATGCCTCTGCATTACCCTGTGCTGCGGCGCGTTCAAGATACTCTACTGCGATAACCAGATTTTTCTCGCAGCCGACGCCCTCCGCGTGAAGCATGCCGAGCAGGGTAAGCGCGCCAGTGTCGCCCGCGTCGGCGAGTATTTCATTTATATGTAGAAAGGCGGTTGCAAATTTGTATTTCTCGGCATCTCGGGCTAGCGAACGAAGATGCTCGTCATCGCTCTCAAGACGCGGCTTCGGCGGCTCGACGGCATCGACTGCGCGAAGTCGGTATGCGAGCTTTATTGCGTGGATTGGCGGGAGCGCAAGCTTGTCAAGATACCATTTGGCGTGCGCCTCGGACGGCTCTGTTCCTATTCCTTCGCAATATCTTCTTGCAAGCGTGACTATGGCATCGGCATCGTCGTCCTCTGCCGCCAGAGCATAGTAATAATTCGCGCTTACCTCGTCACCCTCGTAGGAGAATTGCTCGGCGGCGGCGGAATAAGCCTCCTTACAGCCGAGAAGCGCCGAATATATAAGCCAAAAGCGCGCTTCGGCATCGCTCGTGCGCGATGCAAGTCTGGAATATCGGTATGCTGAGTAGGGGTCGTTTTGCTCAGCCGCCATGAGAAAATATTTCATAGCGCGGTCAAGGTCGCGATTTATGACCTCTCCGTGCTCAAGAAGCTTGGCAAGCTCTCTTTGTGACTCGGCGTCGCCGAAATCGGCGAGAACTTCGTAATTCTTAAGAGCGCTTTCGTAATTACGTTTTGAAAGCGCGCGCTTTATATCTGCGCGTCTTTCTTCGATTTGTTCGCGAGAGAGTGACATTTTCTTATTACACTGCGGACAAACGGTGCTTCTGTAGGCTCCGCGATAACCGCAATTATTACAAACTATCATTTATGTCTCCTACATTTATTATATGTATAATAATATTTTACACTAATGTGGCGCTTTTGTCAACCGAATAAATAATTTTTCAAAAAAAGGTAAACATAAATTCATAAGCGGCATGAGGGCTCGTCAAAATTCTGCAAACCGGTGGAAAAATCGACAAAAAGCCTCGCCCTGAAGGAGAGAAAAATGTTTTTTAAAAAGCAAGAGAAAAAAAGAATGAACCCCTGGTGCGTAATTATTGTCGGAGGACTTGCGGTGGCAGGCGCTGTAAGCCTCGTCAACGCAGGAAAGGAATTTGTCAGGGAGAAGGGTCAGGCGATGATGTCGTTTTTCAAAAAAAAGGACGCGTCCGGCTGTGAATGTGTTTCCTCTGCGGAGTGATATTCGGGGCGCGAAAAAAGCCTAAAGCTGTCGGAGAGAGGACGAAGCGCCTCTCTTTTGACTATGGCAAAAAACAGGCTTCGGCATAAACTGAAATCAGAGGCAGACGGCTGAGCGAGAGCTGAAAAAACGAAAAGAAAGGAAGATCTGCTTAGACAAAGCCAAACTGCTTCTATGAAGCAGAGCCGCCCGTCATATCGAAGGTCGGCTCTTGAAATAACCGGAGAAAACCATGAGAATAAAAATATTCGGAAAAGGCGAGAGGCTTGAGGTCGCAGCGGAAATTTTGCGTAAGGACAGAAGCCTCGGCAAATATTCGGAGATAGTAATTCTGCCTATTCCGACCTCGAGGGACGGAGTATGTATCACGGGAACAGACCTTGGGCTCTCGGCTGCACTTTCGCCATTTGGTGAGGGAAGCTTCCTTTTGGGATACGGTATACCGAGAGGTTGCATCGAGGCGCTTGAGGACAGAGGCGCTGTGGTGTGCGATGCTCTGGGAGATGAAATATTTCTTTCGCAGAATGCCGAGCTTACCGCTCTCGGAACGCTTGGCGTTATACTGACCTCTTCGAAAAAATCGGTCTCCGAGCTGAAGATAGGAATAATCGGGTACGGAAGGATAGGCAAGCAGCTTTTGAGGCTACTGCTCTTTCTCGGTGCCGGGGTCAAGGTGTTTACACGCAAAAACTCAACACGGGTAGACCTTTGCAGCTACGGAATAGACGCAGAGATGAGCTCGGAGGGCGATTATACGGGGCTTGATTTTCTTATCAACACCGCACCCGAGCAAATACTTGACGAAAAGAGCGTCATGGGGGCTCTTGCCGACGGCAGAATAATAGAGCTTGCCTCCGGCGATAACTTCCCCGACGCCTCGGGAATTACTCGCCTCGGCGGAATACCCGGACTTATGTATCCGATAAGCGCGGGGCGCATATACGCGGAGGCGGCAGCTCGCTACGAGGGAGGTGAGGGGTCGTGCTAGGATATGCTTTTTGCGGCTCGTTCTGCACCCTCTCACGCTCACTCGAGGCTATGGGTGAGCTTGCCTCGGCAGGCTTTGAGATTCAGCCGATAATGACACCCTTCGTATATTCAGCGGATACGCGCTTCACCGAGGCCGAGACCTTCAGACGCCGTGTCCGTGAGATAGCGGGCAGGGATATAATACACACTATTGAGGGAGCAGAGCCGCTCGGGCCGAAAACGCCGCTTGAGGCGCTCATAATTGCTCCCTGCACGGGAAACACCTTAGCAAAAATAGCAAACGGAATCACCGACACCTCGGTGTCTATGGCGGCAAAGGCGCATTTGCGCTGCGACCGTCCTCTGCTGATAGCCCTCGCTTCAAACGATGCTATGTCGCAGAATTTACCTAATCTTGCCGGTCTTTTGCAGAGAAAGAGCGTTTACTTCGTTCCAATGCGACAGGACGACCCGGGACACAAGCCGCACTCCTTAATAGCCGACTTTTCCCGCATAGGAGAATGCCTTGAAGCAGCACTGCTCGGACGCCAGCAAAGACCTCTCTTCGTTTAATTTATCAGAGCCGTTCGTTTTTTCGGACGGCTCTTTCACTGTTTCATTATTCTCCCTTGCCTGAAAGCCGGAGGCAACGGCGAATATTTTTTATACTTGTTTTTCTGCTCTTTCTATTGACAAATTCCGCATTGCGTGTTATAATATACGAAAAATAAATCTTTTAATTCGGTACAGAGATGCCGACAAGGTTTTTATAGTCACTGTCCTTTCCGCAGAAAAAACGGGAGAGGGCGGGCTTTTTGCGGAATCTTGTCGGGTGAATTCACACGGTGGGGTTCTTATTTTTTGTGCCAAGCGGGATTTGCGGGAGTTTTTTATGAAGGCTTTGTTCAGGGGCGCACGTATTTACGAAAACGGTATGATGAAAACGCAGGACGTTGTTTTTGACGGCGTCTCTCTTTCGGCTTTCACAGGCGACCTCTCTTCCTTTTCTTCTTCTCTTATTTTCGATAATATTGCTATTCTTCCCGGCTTCTGTGATGTTCACGTGCACCTCAGAGAGCCGGGATTTTCTTATAAGGAAACGATAGAAAGCGGCTCGTCGGCGGCGGCGCACGGAGGATATACTGCCGTTTTGACTATGCCAAACCTAAATCCTGCGCCCGATTCGCGCGAGGGACTTGACGCACAGCTTGCCGCGATAAGACGGGGGGCGGAGATAGCCGTTATTCCCTACGGCACGATAACCAAGGGCTCACTCGGAGAGGAGCTCTCGGATATGGAAGAGATAGCTCCCGACGTTGTAGCATTCTCCGACGACGGCAAGGGCGTTCAGAGCGACGATATGATGCGCTCTG
Source organism: Eubacteriales bacterium (assembly GCA_045533755.1). Classification (GTDB taxonomy): domain Bacteria; phylum Bacillota; class Clostridia; order Oscillospirales; family CAG-272; genus UBA1740. Next base: position 11,854 of record JAZSIJ010000029.1, read on the forward strand.
CAATGCTTCGGGCAAGGTCGCTCGGCAAAATGATAGTAGCGCACTGCGAGGACAACTCGCTTCTTTGCGGAGGATACATTCACGACGGAAGGTACGCACGCGAGCACGGGCATAAGGGAATATGCTCCGAGAGCGAGTGGCGGCAGATAGCCCGCGACATAGAGCTTTTACGCGACACGGGTGCGGCGTATCACGTCTGCCACGTTTCCACAAAGGAGAGCGTTGAAATAATCAGACATGCAAAGGCGGAGGGAATAGATATAACCTGTGAGACGGCTCCGCACTACCTTACGCTTGACGATTCAGTGCTCGAGGAGGACGGACGCTTCAAGATGAATCCCCCTCTGCGCGACGCATCTGACAGAGAAGCGCTGATTGCAGGACTTCTCGACGGCACGGTTGACATGATAGCAACAGACCACGCGCCACACAGCTTTGAGGAGAAATCACGCGGCCTCGAGGGAAGCCTTATGGGCGTTGTCGGAATAGAGACGGCGTTCCCCGTAATTTATACCGAGCTTGTGAAAAAGGGTATAATTACGCTTGAGCGTGCGGTGGAGCTTCTTTCGGTAAAGCCGAGAGAACGATTCGGGATACAGACCGACGTCGGATTTACGGTATTCGACCTCGGCGAAGAGTATACGGTTGACCCCGAGAGATTTCTCTCCAAGGGCAGAAGCACGCCCTACAAGGACGCGAGGGTTTACGGCAAGTGTCTTGCTACTGTTTATTCGGGCAAGGCGGTCTACCTTGATGAAGAGCTAATAAAAAATTAAAGATAGAGGAAAACAGGAGGAAAAAGGAATGGCAAAGAGGAAGGACATAAAAAGAGTAATGATTATAGGCTCGGGCCCTATCGTCATAGGACAGGCGGCAGAGTTCGACTATGCAGGCACGCAGGCGTGTCTTGCACTTAAGGAGGAGGGCTACGAGGTTATTCTCGTCAACTCCAACCCCGCAACGATAATGACGGATACGGCAATAGCCGATAAGGTGTATATGGAGCCGCTTACGCTCGAATACGTCGCTAAAATCATCAGATACGAGCGTCCCGATGCAATAGTTCCCGGCATCGGCGGACAGACCGGACTTAACCTCGCTATGCAGCTCGAGAAGAAGGGCATTCTCAAGGAGTGCCACACCGAGCTTCTTGGCACGTCGAGCGAGAGTATAGAGAGAGCCGAGGACAGAGAGCTCTTCAAGGAGCTTTGTCAGTCTATCGGTGAGCCTACCATTCCCTCCGAGATAACCTACAGTCTTGACGAGGCAAAGGAGGCGGCAAACAGAATAGGCTACCCCGTAGTTCTTCGTCCCGCCTTCACCCTTGGAGGTACGGGCGGCGGCTTTGCCAATGATGAGGCAGAGCTTGTTGAGATAGGACTTAACGCCTTCAAGCTTTCTCCCGTTCATCAGGTTCTTATAGAGAAGAGCGTTAAGGGCTACAAGGAAATTGAGTTTGAGGTAATGCGTGACTCAAGCGACCGCGCAATCACCATCTGCGGAATGGAAAACATCGACCCCGTCGGCGTTCACACCGGTGACTCGCTCGTCGTAGCGCCCATTATGACGCTCTCCGAGGCTGACAAAAAGATGCTCAACGATTCTGCTATCAAGATTATCCGCGAGCTGAAGATAGAGGGCGGCTGTAACGTGCAGTTTGCGCTCAACCCCCATTCGAGCGAGTATTATCTCATCGAGGTAAACCCGAGAGTTTCGCGCTCCTCGGCGCTTGCAAGTAAGGCGTCGGGTTATCCCATCGCAAGAGTTACCGCGAAGATTGCCGTGGGTATGACGCTTGAGGAGATAAAGATTGCCAACACCAACGCGGCGTTCGAGCCGGTGCTTGACTACGTTATTGCAAAGCTCCCACGCTTCCCCTTCGACAAGTTCACCACCGCCTCCAATCATCTCGGTACGCAGATGAAGGCGACCGGCGAGGTTATGGGCATCGGCTCTAATCTTGAGGAGTGTCTGCTTAAGGGTATTCGCTCTCTTGAGGTCGGCGTTAATCACATCTATCATCACAAGTTTGATAATATGTCGGACGATGATATCCGCGCATATATCAGCGAGTTCCGCGACGATAACATCTTCGCTATTGCAGAGCTTATCTACCGAGGCGCGACTGTTGAGGAGATACACGAGATTACCAAGATTACTCCCTTCTTCCTCGAGGCCATAAAGAACATAGTTGATATGGAGGAGACGCTCAAGGCTCACGCGTTTGAGCTTGAAACCCTCACCGCCGCAAAGAAGATGGGCTTCTCCGACAAGTACGTTGCAAGAATGTGGAAGTGTTCCGAGCTTGACGTCTTCAAGTTCAGACGCGAGCATAAGCTCTTCCCGGTGTTCCGTATGGTCGACACCTGCCACACCGGCGCTTACATTCCCTACTTCTATTCCTCCTACACGGGAGAGAACACCTCGGTGCTCACCGATAAAAAGAAGATAATCGTCCTCGGTGGAGGTCCTATCCGTATCGGACAGGGCGTCGAGTTCGACTACTCCACCGTTCACGCGGTTACCACTATTAAGAATTCGGGCTATGAGGCTATCATTATAAACAACAACCCCGAAACCGTTTCCACCGACTACACTACTGCGGACAAGCTCTATTTCGAGCCCCTCACGCCCGAGGACGTTATGAATATCATCGAGTTTGAGAAGCCTGAGGGCGTCGTTGCATCGCTCGGCGGTCAGACGGCTATCAACCTCGCTCAGCCTCTGCATGACCTCGGCGTTAAGATTATCGGCACAGACTGCGCCGCTATCGACAGAGCAGAGAACAGAGATGCCTTTGAGAAGCTTCTCAAGGAGCTTGGAATTCCTCAGCCCGAGGGCAGAGCCGTTACTAAAATCGAGGACGGCGTTGCCGCAGCGGCAAAGGTTGGTTATCCCGTTCTCGTACGTCCCTCCTTTGTTCTCGGAGGACGTGCAATGCAGATAGTTGCAAACGAGAAGCAGCTTCGTCACTACCTCAAGACCGCCGTTGAAATCGACGAGGACAAGCCCGTTCTTGTTGACAAGTACATCAGCGGTAAGGAGGTCGAGGTTGACGCCATCTGCGACGGTCAGGACGTTTTCGTTCCCGGAATTATGGAGCTCGTTGAGAGAACGGGTATCCACTCGGGTGACTCTATCAGCGTTTATCCCACCTTCTCTATCTCGGATAAGGTAAAGGGAACTATTCTTCAGTACGCGAAGAAGCTCGGTCTTGGTATCGGCATCGTGGGTCTTTTCAACATTCAGTTCATCGTTGATAAGAACGACGATGTTTACATCATAGAGGTTAACCCCCGTTCCTCGAGAACGGTACCCTTCCTCTCGAAATCCACAGGCTACTCGCATGCAGACATAGCAACCGAGTGTAATCTCGGTAAGTCCCTAAATGATCAACTCATCTTCTGTCTCTACCCCGAGGAGAAGAAGAGATGGTACGTTAAGGTTCCCGTATTCTCCTTCAACAAGCTTCGCGGCCTTGACGCATACCTCTCTCCCGAGATGAAGTCCACGGGCGAGGCTATTGGCTACGACAACAAGTTCTACCGCGCGCTTTACAAGGCGCTTCAGGCGTCGGGTATGCACCTGCAGAATTACGGCACGGTCTTCGCTACCATTGCCGACTGTGACAAGGAGGAGGCTCTTCCTCTCATTCGCCGCTTCTACAATCTCGGATTCAACATCGAGGCAACCGAGGGAACGGCAAAATATCTCAAGGAGCAGGGTATACGCACCCACGTTCTGAAGAAAATCTCCGAGGATCCAGACGAGATACCCGAGTCGCTCCGTCAGGGACATATCGCCTACGTTATAAATACCTCCGACCCCTCCTCCTCGGGAGTTATCCGCGACGGCTTCGAGATAAGAAAGTACGCAACCGAGAACAACGTGACGATGTTCACCTCGCTCGATACCGTGAGACTTCTCCTCGACGTGCTTGAGGATATTACCATCACGATATCGACAATCGATGCATAAAGTAAACAAAAGTTTACAAAACGGAGTTAAAATGAAGGATTCGTTATTTGAAATAGTATCTAACAGACAGATAGCGAGGAACACCTACGAGATGGTTATATCGGGAGATATTTCTGATATAACCGCTCCCGGTCAGTTCGTTAACCTGAAGCTTGACGGCTTCTATCTTCGCCGTCCCATATCGGTCTGCGACGCGGTAGGCTCACGCCTTACGCTCATTTATAAGGTAGTCGGCGCAGGAACGGAAAAGCTTGCCTTGATGCAAAGGGGCGAAAAAATTCTCACGCTTACGGGACTTGGTAACGGTTACGACACCTCTATTTCGGGCGACAGACCCTTGCTTATTGGAGGCGGCGCAGGCGTTCCGCCTATGTATATGCTCTGCAAGAAGCTTATCGCCGAAGGCAAGAAGCCGACCGTTATTCTCGGCTTCGGCTCGAGTGATGAGGTATTCTACGAGGAGGAGTTCCGCGTTCTTGGCGCTGACGTCGTCGTTACGACGGTTGACGGCTCTTACGGTATAAAGGGCTTCGTTACCGACGCCTTTTCGGGTGCCTATTACACCTACTTCTACACCTGCGGTCCAGAGCCTATGCTTAAGGCGGTTTACGATAAGTCCGAAACCTCGGGTCAGTTCTCCTTTGAGGAGAGAATGGGCTGCGGCTTCGGCGCTTGTATGGGCTGCTCCTGCAAGACGAAATACGGAAACAAGCGCATTTGCCGTGACGGCCCCGTGCTCGTAAAGGAGGAGATAATATGGTAAATACAAAGGTAACGCTGAACGGCATCACCATCGATAACCCGATAATCCCCGCGAGCGGCACTTACGGATTTGGCTACGAGTTTGCCGAGCTTTACGATATAAACATACTCGGCACGCTTTCCTTTAAGGGAACGACGCTTGACGCGAGATTTGGCAACCCGACGCCGAGAATTGCCGAGTGCGCCGAGGGAATGCTCAACGCGGTAGGTCTTCAGAACCCCGGCGTTGACAGGGTAATTGCAGAGGAGCTTCCAAAGCTCCGCCGCGTGTTTCACAAGCCTGTGATGGCAAACGTGTCGGGATTTTCCGAGCATGAGTATGTTGAAACGGTCAGAAAACTTGACACGCAGGCGGACATCGGCTGGTTTGAGGTCAATATTTCCTGCCCCAATGTTCACGGAGGCGGAATGAGCTTCGGCACGTCGCCCGAGGCGGCAGGCGAGATAACGAGAGCCGTAAGGCGCGTAACGAACAAGCCTCTTATAATTAAGCTCTCGCCCAACGTAACCGACATAGTTTCAATAGCAAAGGCGTGTGAGGCGGAGGGCGCTGACGGCATCAGCCTTATCAACACACTTCTCGGTATGAGAATAGACCTCAAAAGGAGAGCGCCGCTTCTTGCAAATAAGACCGGCGGCTTCTCGGGCCCCGCAATCAAGCCGGTCGCCGTTAGAATGGTATATCAGGTTTACGACGCGGTGAAAATTCCTATCGTCGGAATGGGCGGCGTTTCAACTGCGGAGGACGTCATTGAGTTTATGATGGCGGGAGCTACCGCCGTTGAGGTAGGCGCTGCAAACCTCGTTAACCCCTACGCCTGCCGTGACATAATCGAAGACCTGCCTCGCGTTATGGAGAAGTACCGCATTGAGAGCCTGTCAGACATAATCGGCGCGGCTCACTGACACGGAATTTATCAGTAAATAATTGTCTTCCGCGAATTGAAATTCTTCCTTTTGCGGAAGATTTTTATATCTTTTTGATTTTGGCATAATTGTTGTAGCTGTATCAGAAAATAAATCTTAGCGTAAAATCAGTGTTAAAGCGGTTTATTAGGCAAGAGTGTTGATTTATTTTGCCGTATGTGGTAAAATAATTACGTTAGTAAGATTATTCGGAGGAATTTATGTTTGACGTTGTCGTAATAGGCGCGGGAGTTGTCGGCGGACTCGTTGCAAGAGAACTGACAAAATACGAGCTTTCTGTTGCCATAGTTGAAAAAAGCTCCGACGTAGCTCTCGGTGCTACGCGTGCAAACAGTGGAATAGTGCATGCAGGCTTTGATGCCAAGGAGGGCACGCTCAAGGCAAGGCTCAACGTCGCAGGCTCTGAAATGATGGAGGGTCTCTGCCGTGAGCTTGGCGTAAAATATAGGCGAAACGGCTCGCTCGTCGTAGGCTTTAACGAGGAGGACAGAAAAACTCTTCTCGGGCTTCTTCAGCGTGGTGAAAAAAACGGCGTAAAGGGACTTCGGGTTATAGACAGAGAGGAAATCCTCGCGCTTGAGAAAAATATAGGAGAGGGCGTAACCGTTGCTCTTCATGCTCCTACGGGAGCAATAGTTTGTCCCTACGAGCTTTGTATGGCGGCTGTCGGAAACGCTATGGACAACGGCGCTCTGCTATATCTCGATTTTGAGGTGAAAAGAATAGAAAAACTTGACACGGGGTATAGGGTTTCTTCCGAAAACGGTGCTCTCGAGGCTAAAATCGTCATAAACTGTGCCGGAGTTTATTCCGACGAGATAGCGAAGATGGTCGGTGACGTGAGTTTTGAGGTAAACGCCAGACGCGGCGAGTATATGCTTCTTGACCGCGAGTGCGGCGACCTTGTATCTCATACCGTTTTCCGTTGCCCCTCGAAAATGGGCAAGGGCGTACTCGTTACGCCGACAGTGACGGAAATCTCCTTCTCGGTCCTACCTCCGAGGATATAGACGACAAGGAGGACACCAAAACCACCGCCGAGGGTCTTGGCAAGGTCAGAGAAAAGGCATCGGAGCAGGTTTCGGGCATCAATTTCGGCAAGGTTATTACATCATTCACAGGACTGCGCTCGGTTGGCTCTACCGGTGACTTCATTATAAATATCAATGACGGCTTCGTAAATTGCGCGGGCATTGAGAGCCCGGGGCTCTCGTCATCTCCAGCTATTGCCGTCTACGTTGCCGATTTGCTGGGGGCGTCGGGTCTTCCCATGAATAAAAAGGAGAGCTTCGTCGGAGCTCGCCGTCCGATGCATTACTTCAGAGAGCTTTCGATAGACGAAAAGAACGAAATAATTAGGGAGCACCCCGAATACGCTCACGTTATATGCCGTTGCGAAACGGTTACCGAGGGAGAGATACTCGAGGCTATCCGCACAAATCCGAGGCCGCGAGACATTGACGGCATAAAGAGAAGAACGAGAGCCTCAATGGGCAGATGCCAGGGCGGCTTCTGCACTCCTTACATCATCGACCTGCTTGCCGAGGAGATGGGCTGTGACTATACCGACGTTACGAAATTTGGCGGAAAATCCTACGTAAACGTCGGAAAAACCAAGGAGGTTTAAGGCTATGACAGAGAGAAAAAGCGTTGACCTCGTTATAATCGGAGGCGGACCTGCGGGAATGGCGGCGGCTGTTGCTGCACGCGAGGCAGGGCTCTTAGACATACTCATTC
>JAZSIJ010000096.1:0-3551 GCA_045533755.1 Eubacteriales bacterium
CCTGCCGTAACACCGGAAACGTAGTAGCTCATCTCGCCGCTGCCGGAAACGGTAAAGGTAAGCGAGGTGCTAACCTCGGTTCTCGAGGTTGCGAACACTGCCGCAATATTGCCGAAGGTTCCGCCGCTTACATTGCTGCCCGTAACCTTGCTTACAGAGGGCGCAGCCTTCGTCTGTCCCTTGTCGGTAACGTAAAGCACGTTCATAAAGGTCGCCTGATTTGCGACTGCGGTCGAAACAATTTCTACTCTGCCCCAATGTCCGTCGTCGGCTGTGCCGTTCATAGGTATCATCTGTACTCCGTTGACGAGGTAGTTTCTCGAATTGGCGCAATCGTAGCTTCCGTCGCTCTTGTAGGCTCTGCCGCCAACGCCGTTTATCTCGATGTTTTTCGAGAGGCAGGTAAGGACAAGACGTCCGTCGCCGTTTTCGGTAATTACCCTATTGCCTTCAATCGTGGGAGCGTCCGGAGAGGTTATCTGAAGCAGGAAGCGCTTCTCGGAGATTGCCTTGACAGACTCCACGTCATCGTAAACGAAGAATACCATCGGGAAGTCGGCGTCGTCCGTATATACGGTGAGCATTCTTCTGCCGACGTACTCAACCGTTTCGGCATAATAAGCTGCGGTGATGTCGCCGGCAATGTAAGCGTACAGAGGCGAGCCGTCGGTTGAGTATCCGTGTTGTCTGCCGGTCAGCTTGCCGACAACCAGCTCTGATTTTGAAAGCCATTCCTCAAGAGAGTGACCGGAATAGGGAAGTCTTCTCTGTCCGCCAGAGTAATATCCTCCCTCGTAAGCCATGTTGCCTTTAAGAGATGCGTCGTAGATTATAAGGCCGTTATGAGATATTGTGGCATCGTGGTAATACTTCGTGTAGTAGTGGTCGTTGTTATTATAGCAACCTCCGTCGCTGCTGAGCATACCCTTGTAGTAAATCTCAAACGTACCACTGTCCCAATGCTCGTGGTCGCCGGAGGAGAGCTCCTTGATTCTCATAAATACCGCCGCAGATGACTCGTCGTCCCAAGCCTCACGAACAATATACTGACCGAGAGGCGAGCCGTTATACTGAATGAGATTCATCCCATTGTATCTATCCGCTTCGGTGACATCAAGCTCGCAAAGTCCGCGAAGAGCAACATAAGCGACTGCGCTCAACCCATTATAAGCTTTTCCGCATGGTTTTCCGTAGAGGCTCATAAGATATTCTGCCATAGCCAGCATATCGGGGTTCTCATAGACGTATGCGTTGATGTAGGCTACGTAGTAGTAATCTGACATTTCAAACCAGTCGCCCGTGTTGTCACCGTCGTTGAAGGCGTATCCGGGCTTGAACTCGTAGTTGAACATTCCCCAGGCGGCAGTAGCCATTGAGTCGTCGTAGGGGTTCTCTCCGGTAGCAACCTGTAAAATCCACGCGGAATAGAGGTCATTCACATGTCTTCCAAAGCCGTATCCGCTTCCCTGTTGCACGACTCCCGTCATAGAAATATAATAATTTCGTACGGGGACGTACTGATTGTATATTCTTCCTGCGACGTACTCGTACCAGGAGCTGTTTTCGTCGTAGATAGCTACTGCGAAGGAGAGATAGTCACGGAGAATCTGATACTCGCAGGCGTGTTGCGATACAGCCCCCTGCTCTGACGGCGGGAAACCAACCTCCATTTTTTGTCCGTTGTCATGCGTGGTGTTATTGCTGCCTCGACAAATACAGTTTTCGACACCCGCGATAAACTGAATCTTGTCGGTTTCGGTAAGAAGGTCGTAGCACCAGTCGTAAACGAGCGCAGCGGTGTACATAACGTAACCGTACTGACGGCACTGGTCGGAGGGAATTGCCTTGATTTCGAGCGACTTCAGATAATTCTTCATATAGAATATAGCCTGATAGCCGTAACCATTGTCAGCACCGTCGTAAAGAAGGTGGGCGAGAGCCTTCGCCTGAATAATTTGAAGATAGAGCTCGTTGTAATTGTGATAAAGGCTTTCGCCAACCGTAGTGTTTACTCCCTGATATGTAGCCTCGGGAAGAATGCAGTTGTTCGGAATAACAGTGTCAATCAAGGACTTGAAGTACGCATTGGTGGCGTTATCCTCTTCGAGCATCTTGCTTATCTGCGGAAGATTATCTTCGGTTAAAAGAAGACGTGGGTGATCGTTTTGAGGATATGCACCGGGATTGCTCCACATCTTAGAGGAGTCTGTTACAAGAGTACTGATGTCATCGGTGTAATCCTTGAAAAGATAAAGCTCGGGATTTGAAGCGCTGACAGCGTCATATTTATTCCAGGTTCCCGTAATGCTGTCAAGCTCGGCGCGCTGTTCTTCAAGGAGATCGGCAAGGTTATCACTCGATGTGCCTCGCGGTTCTCTCTCTACTGAGTTTCCTACGTACAAGGCGAAGTTCTTTATTCTAATCTTCGCGACACCGTCGGTTTTTGCAGAAAGGAAATAGCAATAACTGTGGGTAAGCTGCGTAAGCCACGTGTCGTAGCTTTCATTCGAGGGAATTTCAAAGTAAGAAATATAGGTTGGTTTTCCCGCCTCGTCATAGCACGTCATAGTCTTCTCTTCGAAATCCAGGACTATATTAAAGGTCTGGAATTCCTCGGTCAGAGTAGCGATAACGAACTCTTTCTCACCGACAAACTTAACGTCACCCGATGTATCAATCTTTATTGGGTATATAGCTTTTTTTACGTCTAGGGGTCTGATTCCAATCTGTGCGGGAAGGACGGAAGAGTCGCCGTCCTTTGCCAGCGTTATGGAAATCGTGAAGCTCTTTGCTCCGTCGAGATTATCCGATATACTTTGACCGATATTTGCGTAGGATATACTGAACTGACCGGAATCGGTAGTCGACCCCGTCCATACAAAAGCCCCTTCTTCTACTGAAATTGTGCCGCCGCCCAAGTAATTGGTATTGTTGACATTGTTGTATATTCCGGTAGTATCGAGAGCAGTAATTATCTTGTTCCACTTTGCGTAAAGCTTATATGCACCCTCCGCGTTTGCCGGTATCTCGGAAATTATCGTGTTTATATCAAGGTCGGACGAGGCAAACCAGCCCGAGAAGACATAACCCGACCTCGTAGGTGTGGGAAGTGTAAAGGCTTCTCCAAGAGTGTATTCGCCCCAATCGCCTGAAGGAAGCGTACCGCCGTCGAGCTCGTAGGTTATCGTCTTATCTATTTCGTCATAGATAGCGGTGTAGACCGCGTTTGCCTCGCCTACCGTAACGGTAAGCGCAGAGGTTGTACCTACCGACACGCCCTCCTTTTCCCAACGGTTAAAGGTGCAACCATTTTTCGCGAGAGCGGTCAGCGTGACGCTCTCGCCCGCCTGATAAAGTCCCTTGTCAAAACCGTCGGAAAGCGTACCGTTTACTACTTTTATCTGGTAGTAATTGGCATCCGCAAGACGGTCGGTATTTTTTTCACCGTAAACCTGTGCACACGAGCCGTATATGAGCATGCGGGATATCATATGCTTAACGTCAGAGGAAAGCTCGACGCCACCCTCAATCTTGCCAAGAATTTTATACGA
>JAZSIJ010000042.1:0-4067 GCA_045533755.1 Eubacteriales bacterium
TGTATCGCTTATAGCAAAGCTTATCTCCGGCGCAAAGCAGGTCGTATACGTGGAAGAGGGAATCAAGAATGGCGGAGCTGCAATGATTACGAAGACTATGCTTTTAGAGCGGGGCTTCGACTTCGTAAAAACATCCTTCGATATAATAGCAATTGACGATAATTTCGCCACACCCGACAGCAAATGCAATATTTACGATTACGTAGGGCTCTCGGCTGAAAAGATAGTCGAGTTTTTGAAAAAGAAAACTTGAAAAAAGTCGATAAATGTTATATAATAGTATGTAACGCTAAATAACGCTTTTTAAGGACAAAATGGAAGTAAAATCTTTTTTGAATTTAGCTGACACAGATGCGCAAAACTATATTAGAAGCGCAAATGCATTAAAGCCGAGGCGCGCCTTCGTAATCACCTTCGGCTGTCAGCAAAACGAAGCCGACAGCGAACGTATTCGCGGCATTTTATGTGACGTTGGCTTTTCGATTTCGGATACTTACGATGACGCTGACCTTATAATTTTAAACACCTGCGCGATACGCGCTCACGCGGAGGACAAGGTCTTTTCACTTCTCGGAACCTTGAAGGCACAAAAATCCAAGAACCCCGAGCTCGTTATAGGCGTTTGCGGCTGTATGGCGGCAGAGAGTGTTGTTATAAGCAGACTGAAAAGAAAATTTCCGTACGTCGCATTTTCGCTTGAGCCGAATAGCCTCCATCTTTTGCCGAGCTTGATTTTCGGTGCTATGAAAAGAAACGAGCGAAGCTTTGCCTACGGCATAGACACGGGTGACGTTACCGAGGACGTGCCTGTTGTTCGCACAAACGGATACAAGGCGTGGGTTTCGGTTATGTACGGCTGCAATAACTTTTGCTCCTACTGCATAGTCCCCTACGTAAGAGGAAGAGAGCGAAGCCGAAAGAGCAGTGACGTTATTTCTGAATGCTCTCGGCTCGTGTGGGGCGGTGTAAAGGAGATAACCCTTCTCGGTCAAAACGTGAACTCCTATAAATCTGATATAGGATTTGCAGAATTGCTTCGGAAAGTAGCCGGGCTTGAAGGAGATTTCATCGTTCGCTTTATGACGAGTCATCCAAAGGACGTGTCGGACGAGCTCATATCCGTCATGGCTGAATACAAGGGGAAAATAGCTCCGTATTTTCACCTGCCGCTTCAATCGGGGAGCAGCCGCATACTGAAGGCTATGAACCGCACCTACGACAGAGAGGGATTTTTAAATGTTGTAGAGCGCCTTCGCGCTGCTATACCCGATATAGTGCTTTCAACCGACGTGATTGTCGGCTTCCCCGGAGAAACCGAGGAGGATTTTCTTGATACGCTTGACCTTTTGCACCGCGTGAGGTTTGACGCCGTTTACGGCTTTATATACTCAGAACGAGAGGGAACTCGTGCTGCGAGCTTTGAGAATAAGGTAGAGAACACCGTAAAAAGCGAAAGGCTAGCAAGGCTTTTTAAAGAGCAGGACCCCATATCCACCGAGAAAAACAGCCTCTATATCGGAAGACGAGAGCGCGTTCTCGTAAATTCGATATCCGAAAACGGAATAGCAAACGCCGTGACGGTATCGGGTAAGCTCGTGCGCTTTAGGTGCGAAAATATTAAGGCGGGAGATTTCGTAAAGGTTGAAATAACGAAAGCCAATCCCTACGAGCTGACAGCAGAAATGATAAAATAAAAACATATAAGCGAGGAAAAAGAAATGACAAAAATAATTGAGCTTGCACATTCACTTGGCGAGGAAATAGCAAAAAGTGCTGAAATTGCCGCACTTGAAGAGGCAAAGAATGCTTTTACGGCTGATGCCGAGCTTCAGAAAATGATGAGCGAATATGAAACCGAGAGAAGACTTCTCGGTGAGGAGTTCGCAAAGAGCGCAGATGAAACCGATAAAAGCGTTATAGAAAACCTCAAGAAAAGACTTGAGGAGCTCTCCGGCGAGATAATGAAAAACGATAACTATGCTAAATTTGCCGCAGCACAGCAGGCGATGGACGCTCTTATGGCAGATGTTAACGCAGAGATAAAGTTCTGCATAACCGGTGAGCGCCCCTCTACCTGTACGCATGATTGCTCGACCTGTGCCGGCTGTCATTGACGAGATAGCTTTTTCGGAAAAAATCAGACTTTAAAAATTCCTATTTGCAGAAAAACGGAGGCATTTGCCGATGAAGGAGATAATAGAAAACAGAAGTGACCTGAAAACCGTCACGCCTATGATGCGTCAGTACCTTGACGTGAGGGAAAAATATGAGGGACATATTCTTCTGTATAGGCTCGGAGATTTCTACGAGTGCTTTTTTGAGGATGCCGTAACTGCATCTCGCGAGCTATCCCTGACGCTTACAAGCAGAGATTGCGGTGGAGGAAAGCGCGCGGCTATGTGCGGTGTTCCGTTCCATAAGGCAGACGTATATATCGGCAGGCTCGTTGAGCGTGGATATAAGGTTGCCATCTGTGAGCAGATGGAAAATCCCAAGGCTGCTACAGGGCTCGTAAAGCGCGACGTCGCAAGAGTAGTAACGCCCGGCACGGTAACCGACGGAGCGTTGCTTAACGAGGGCGCTAATAATTTTCTTCTATCAATTTGCGTTGGCGCTACCGTTGTCGGAATTGCCTTTGCCGACGTATCAACGGGTGAGGTTTCTGTTACTCACTTTAAGAAAGATGAAATGAATAGCGCCATACAGAATGAAATAGGCGTATATCAGCCGGCAGAGGCAATTATCAATATCAAGGCGGACGATATTCCGGAGCTTGCTAATTTCCTTCGTGAAAAAACTCGCACTCTCATAAACGACGGCGTGAAGGCTATGTTTAATTACGAGCGTTCAAGAGAGGCGACTAACAGAGTTTTCGGTGAGGAAGCAGACAAGCTTTCAGAGCCGGAAATGGTGATGTCGCTCGGAGCTCTCCTTGAATACATCAGGGAAACGCAGAAGAACGATATGACCTTCGCAAAGGAGCTCAACGTTTATTCGAAGGGGCAGTATCTCGACCTTGACCTTAATACCAGAAGAAATCTTGAATTGACAGAGCTTATGAGAACGAAGGAGAAGCGCGGTTCGCTTCTTTGGGTTCTTGATAAGACTAAGACCGCGATGGGTAAGCGGCTCTTGCGTTCTTGGTTGCTTAAGCCGCTTCTCAATCCTGCGGAAATATCTCAGCGTCAGGCTGCGGTTACAGACCTCGTTTCTGACGTGTCGGTAAGAGAGGCTCTTTCCGACGTTTTGTCTGATATACTCGACCTTGAGCGTCTTACCGCAAAGACTGTGTACGGTACTGCAAATGCAAAGGATTTGCGTGATATATATAAGAGTGCCGCAAAACTGCCCGAAATTAAATCCATAATTTCAAGCTTTAAAAGCGACAATCTTAAAAGAATACATTCGGAGCTTGATACTCTTGAGGATATCGTCGCTGTGCTTGGCGAGGCGATAGTTGATAACCCTCCTTATACTGTGCGCGAGGGCGGTATGATACGCGAGGGCTTTAACGCCGACGTCGATTACTACCGCTCGATAAAGAAAAACGGCGACAGCATAAAGAACTCGATAGAGGAACGCGAGCGAGAGCTTACCGGTATAAGAACCCTCAAGGTTGACTTTAACAGCGTTTTTGGCTATTATATCGAGGTTTCCAAGTCCTTCATCAATGAAGTTCCTGACAGATATATTCGAAAGCAAACTCTAACCAACTGCGAGAGATACATAACCCAAGAGCTTAAGGAAATGGAAAGCGCCATATTGAGTGCTGACGAAAAGCTGGCAGCACTTGAATACGAGATATTCACAGGGCTTCGTCAGCTCGTTTCTGGCGCAAACGAGCGAATAAGAAACGCGGCGGCTCTTGTAGCAGAGCTTGACGTTTTTCGCTCATTTGCCGAGGTTGCATCTAAAAACAACTACGTCTGTCCCGAGGTTGACCTGTCGAGCGACCTTATAATTAAGGACGGAAGACACCCTATCGTAGAAAAGTTCGTTACCGACAGTTATTTCGTACCCAACGATACCACCCTCGATACCTCAGCTAATAAGCTGATGATTATTAC
>JAZSIJ010000086.1:0-4372 GCA_045533755.1 Eubacteriales bacterium
TGACAAGCTCATAGAGCGCTACGGGCTTGAGCGCGGCTCTAGGGTTCGCTATGCAGAGGCGTTTGAGCTCTGCCCCTACGGCGGTCAGCCCACCGAGGAATTTAACAAGGCTTTGTTCGGATTTTAATTTAAAAAATAAAATGGAGCACGTCGCCACCCGCGGAGCGCTCTTACGGAGGTAAAGTGATGAAAATAGGACTTTTTGTTCAGCTACACGAGAATTTTGAAGAGGATATTCGCCACGCAAAGAGGCTTGGATTCGATTTCGGTCAGCTTTTGATATGGGATATGAATTTCTACACCGACGAGAATCTGAAAAGGCTCAAAGACCTGCTGACCGAGCTCGATTTTACCGTTACCGACATTTGGTGCGGCTGGTCGGGCCCGCGTATGTGGAAGCACCCCGAGAAATATTCAACTGTGGGTCTTGTTCCAAAGGAATATCGCAGAGAGAGGCTCGCCGACCTAAAGAGAGGCGCAGAATTTGCCTACAAGCTTGGAGTGAAAAATATAATAACCCACATGGGATATATTCCCGACGACCCCGACGCCGAGGCTCGAATTGGCGTAGTTGAAGCATTGAAGGAGCTCTGCGGTGAGCTTCTCGAGAGAGGGCAGTCCTTCTCCTTCGAAACGGGACAAGAGCTTCCGCTGACACTCAGCATGGTAATAAACGAAGTCGGTCTTCCTAACCTCGGAGTGAACTTCGACCCCGCCAACCTTATAACCGGCGGCAGAGGCAATCCCTGTGACGCTATGGATCTGCTCGCTTCCAAGGTTTCCGCCCTTCACGCAAAGGACGGAGTTCCCCCGAAGTTCGGTGAAACCGGCGGACGTCAGGTGCCTATCGGCGAGGGACGTGTTGATTTTGAGGGACTTCTCGTTCGTCTGCGCGATGCGGGCTACAAGGGGGATATAGTTATTGAGCACGAGATGGCAGGCAGAGCCGACCGTGACGCAGATATCCTTGCATCAAAGGCTTATCTCGAGGGGCTAATCAAGAAGGTCGGTATATAAGAATCCCCATGCTTTAGAACGAATATGAAAAACGAGGCTATCAAATGACAGCCTCGTTTTTTTGGTTATAGCAAATTACTTCGCCTCGGTCTCCTCTGCTGCAGCCTTAACTGCAGTGAGCTTTACGATAGCGGTCTCAGCGCCGTCGCCGCGGCGGGGACCCATCTTGTAGACCTGAGTATATCCGCCGTTAACGTTCGCGTAAGCGGGTGCGATAACGGTGAAGAGCTTCTTTGCTACGTCCTCTTTGGTTATAAATTCAAGAGCAGTACGGTATGCAGCGAGGTCGCCCTTCTTACCGAGGGTGATCATCTCGTCAGCCTTTGCAGAAACCTCTGCGGCTCTCGTATAGGTGGTCTCAATCTTACCACAGTCGAGAAGCAGGGTTACCATACCTCTGAGCATAGCTTTGCGCTGGGCACTAGTTCTGCCAAGCTTGTTCATTTATATGTCCTCCATTAATTCTTATTCTTCGTCTTTCTTTAAGGCAAGCCCCAAAGAATTCAGCTTTTGGATAACTTCCTCAAGCGACTTGCGTCCGAGGTTACGAACCTTTATCATATCCTCTTCGGTACGGTTGATAAGATCCTCTACCGTATCAATTCCGGCGCGCTTCAAGCAGTTGAAGCTACGGACGGAAAGGTCAAGCTCCTCAATGGTCATCTCGAGGACTCTGTCTCTCTTAACTTCGGGTCTCTCGATAAGTGTCTCGGCATCCTGAGCGATGTTAGACATATCGATAAACAGTTTGAGATGCTCGTTGAGAACCTTTGCGGCAAGCGAAACCGCTTCCTTGGCAGTGATGGTACCGTTGGTGAGTACCTTCATTGTGAGCTTATCATAGTCGGTTATGTTACCGACACGGGTATTCTCTACGCTATACTCAACCTTGTAAACGGGGGTGAATATAGAGTCGATGAATATAAGACCGATGGGTGCTCCGACGTTTGCGGGAACGGTTGCAAGATAATTCTGCTTGTTGACGTCGGAGGGAACGTATCCACGACCCTCGTCGAAGGTGATCTCCATATAGAAGCGCGCGTTCTCGCTGACGGTACAGATATGATGCTCGGGATTGAGTATCTCTACCTCTGCGTCGGGAGTGATGTCGCCCGCGGTAACGTTGCAGGGACCGACAGCCTCGACGATAACCGTCTTGGGCTCACTTGTAGCGAGCTTAGCCACGATGCCCTTTACGTTGAGGACAATCTCCGGAACGTCCTCCTTAACACCGTTGCAGGCAGAGATCTCGTGGAGAACTCCGTCTATCTTGATGCTGGTAGCAGCGTAGCCGGGGAGCGTCGAAAGAAGAACTCTTCTGAGCGAGTTGCCGAGTG
Source organism: Eubacteriales bacterium (assembly GCA_045533755.1). Lineage (GTDB taxonomy): Bacteria > Bacillota > Clostridia > Oscillospirales > CAG-272 > UBA1740. Next base: position 2,355 of record JAZSIJ010000086.1, read on the forward strand.
TTATACCATAACCTCTTACGAGAGGATCAACAACAACGGTAGCCTCGCTTCCGTCCTCGGAAACCTCGGTCACGCTGATGTTGAATTTCTCTATTGCGTTCATCATTTTAAATTACCTCCTCATTATTATGTTTGTTCTTCCCTTATGGGAAAATAGTAACTGATATTTGCGAAGAATATGGAAGCCCTGTCCCATACTCCTCGCAGAATATCGGAGGGATTACTTGGAATAGAGCTCGACGATAAGCTGCTCTTCGAACTCGAAGTCAATATCGTCTCTTGCAGGGAGAGCAACTACCTTTGCGGTAGCGTTAGCTGCATCGTTCTCGATCCACTTGGGAGTGCTAACGGTTGCAAGACCCTCGATAAGAGCCTTAATCTTTACGCTTTCCTTGCTGGTTTCCTTAACGGCGATAACGTCACCTGCCTTAACGAGAATAGAGGGGATAGAAACCTTCTTACCGTTAAGAGTGAAGTGAGCGTGAAGGACGAGCTGACGAGCTTCCTTTCTGGATGCTGCCATACCCATTCTGTATACTACGTTGTCAAGACGTCTTTCGAGAAGGCAAAGGAGATTTGCGCCGGTTATACCGTCCATCTTCTCTGCGAGCTCGTAGTAATGTCTGAACTGACCCTCGAGTACGCCGTAGTAACGTCTTGCCTTCTGCTTCTCGCGAAGCTGCTTGCCGTATTCTCCGACCTTCTTGCGAGCCGCGCCGTGCTGACCGGGAGCGGTGCTTCTGTGGTCAAATGCACACTTGCCGTTGGTGCAGCGCTCGCCCTTGAGATAGAGCTTGCAGCCTTCACGACGACATTCTTTACAGTTAGGACCTGTGTATCTAGCCATTTTAACTTACCTCCCTTAGATTAAACGCGTCTGCGCTTAGGAGGACGACAACCGTTATGGGGAATCGGTGTTACGTCCTTTATCATAGTGATTTCAAGACCTGCGGTTGCAAGAGCGCGGATTGCAGACTCTCTGCCTGCTCCGGGACCTCTTACGAGAACCTCAACAGTCTTCATTCCGTTGTCTACTGCAATCTTAGCAGCGTGCTCAGCAGCAGTCTGAGCTGCGTAAGGAGTAGACTTCTTAGAGCCCTTGAAGCCCATCTCACCCGAAGTGCCCCAAGCTATTGCGTTACCCTGAACGTCAGTGATAGTAACTATAGTATTGTTGAAAGTAGAACGAATGTGCGCCACGCCCTTTTCGACGTTCTTGCGCTCACGGCGTTTCTTTACAACCTTCTTTGTTGTTGCCATATCAGCTTCTCCTTACTTCTTCTTATTTGCGATGGTCTTTGCGGGACCTTTTCTTGTTCTTGCATTAGTCTTGGTACGCTGACCTCTTACGGGAAGACCCTTTCTGTGTCTGATACCGCGATAGCAATTGATTTCAACGAGGCTCTTGATGTTAAGAGCTACCTCACGGCGAAGGTCACCCTCGACGTTGTAGTTAGCCTCTATCTCATCACGGAGAGCCGCGATTTCACCCTCGGTAAGATCCTTTGCGCGAGTGTCGGGATTGATGCCGGTCTTGGCAAGAGTATCCTGAGAGCTCTTGAGACCTATACCGTAAATGTAAGTGAGCGCGATTTCTATGCGCTTGTTATTTGGAATATCAACACCAGCTATACGAGCCATTTCGATATATACTCCTTTTTTAATTTAATGTCGTCCGAATTGCGAAGTCCGTTTTATCAGCCCTGACGCTGCTTATGCTTCGGATTCTCGCAGATGACCATTATTTTACCGTGTCTTTTAATGATCTTGCACTTTTCGCAAATTCTTTTGACGGAAGGCTTAACTTTCATTTTTAATACCTTTCCTTTCAGAAATATTAAGTCGGAGGGCCAAGCGGTCTTAGGAAGACAACCACTGGATTCAACTCCTTGGCTCACAGAACGACATGGCTACGATCCGACTTATTATTTTACCGTGTCTTTTAATGATCTTGCACTTTTCGCAAATTCTTTTGACGGAAGGCTTAACTTTCATTTTTAATACCTTTCCTTTCAGAA
>JAZSIJ010000162.1:0-6516 GCA_045533755.1 Eubacteriales bacterium
GTCGCCGATGTCCCACTTCTTGAAGGAGGCGTAGTCCTCCTCTCCAACAGAATCACGCGCGACGTAGAGCTGAATCTTGCCCTCGCCGTCGAGAAGGTGAGCGAAGGACGCCTTGCCCATAACTCTTTTTCCGACCATTCTGCCGGCAATTCTGACGGTGATGCTCTCGCCCTCGGCGAGTGTCGGCTCTTTCTCCTCGAAGAGCGCGATAGCGTCTGTGCTGTTGTGGGTTACGTCGTACTTTGTAATCTCAAAGGGGTTCTTGCCCGACTCGTAGAGCGCGTTCAGCTTCTCGCGGCGAACCGCAAGCTCGCTCGTCGAGCTCGGCTGATTGTTGTTTACTTCGTTTGCCATAGCTTTAGGTGTCCTTTCTTATTCCTTTGCTCTTGAGACGCTCTTTATCTGAAGATGCTGTTCTCTCGCGCCCGCGACGACCACCTCGTCGCCCTCCTTTGCGCCGATAAGCGCCATACCGATGGGAGAGGAGTCGGAAATTTTGCCGTTTGCGGGGTCGGTTTCGTAAGAGCCTACGATGTGATAGGTGAATTCCTTTGCGCGCTCTACGTTGTAAAGAACTACGATAGAGCCTACGCTGATTTTACTCTCGTCTATCTGTGACTCGTCAATAACCTTTGCGTGCGCTATCATTTCGCGTAGCTCGTCAATTCTCGCGTGGATTTTGCCCTGCTCCTGCTTTGCCTCGTCGTACTCCGAGTTTTCGGAAAGGTCGCCGAAGGCTCTCGCGGTTGAGATTTCCTTCTTGTTTTCCTCGACCTTGACGTTTACGAGGTAGTCGAGCTCGTCCTGGAGCGCCTTAAAGCCCGCAGGGGTGTAGGTTTTGATTTCTGGCATGATTTTTCTCCTGAATATATGTTGTATTATTTATTATTATTTATCAAATTTGTAAGCTCGGCGTAAGCCGCTTCATACTGATTGTCGACCTCGGGGTCGGGAATATACTCGACGGTCTTGTCGGGAGTGACACCCTCACCGTCAAAGTTTTTGTCACAGGGGGGATTGAAAAGTCCGATGGTCAGGGTGATTGAAGAGCCGTCGCTGAGGGTGAAGATGTTCTGAACCTTTCCCTTTGTATAGGTGGTCTCTCCGATTATAACGGCGTTGAGAAGACCGTCGTTGCGGTAGTCGCGTATTGCGGCGGTGAAGAGCTCGCCTGCCGACGCCGTGTATCCGTTACAGAGAACAACCATAGGCTGCGTTATCACGTGGTCGCTGTTCGAGTAGAACCAGTCCTCCTCGTCTCGGGTGACCTGAGAAACTACTCTCGTGCCCTTCGGCACGAAATGCGAGAGAAGATTGACTGCGGTGTCAAGATATCCGCCTCCGTTGTACCTGACGTCGAAGATGTAGCCCTTGACCTCTCCGGTTTTCTCAAGCTGGTTAATGATGGAAATGAACTGCTCGTCGGTGTTTGCATTAAAGGATGAAATAACGACATAGGCAATACCGTCGTCGTATAGCTCGTAGCCAACGCTCTCGGTCTCTATATGAACGCGAATCATATTGTAGGTTATCTCCTCGCCGTCGCGCAGAACGGTAATCTCGACGGGAGTGCCTATCTCACCCTTGACCATGTCCATAAAGACGTTAAGGTCGACGTCGGTGGCGGCTGTGCCGTCAACCTTTACGATAAGGTCGCCCGAAAGCACGCCAGCCTTTTCTGCGGCAGAGTCGGTTATCGTTTCAATAACCGTCACGGTGTGTGCCTCGTAGTCAAGCTGAACGTAAACTCCGATGCCCGCGAACTCGCCCTCAAGATCCGACATATAGGAGGAGTGCTCGTCGGGGTTTCGGTAATATGAATATCTGTCGCCGATGGCGGCAACGTAGGAGCGTATTATCTCGTCCGAGCCCACACTGCCGTTGACGTCCTCAAGCGTGAGCTCGGGAAGCCTGTTTTCAATATATTCGTTAGCCGTCCTGACGGCAAGGGCGAGAATATTCTCGGAATCGCTGTACCCGAGATCCTCGATATAACGTGTCGAGTAATAGCGTTCAATCGTCTTGAGCTTTGCGTCGTTAAAATCGGGGAATCCCCAATAATCGAGATAGCTGGACACGTAGCTGTATTTCTTTGTACAACCGGCGTCCACGTTTGCGCGGAGCGTTTCTGAAAGAGAGGCAAAATCCGCCTCGGTAAGACTGCCGCCATCTTCGTAATTCCCTACGACAAAGCAGGAGGAAAGAGACAGCGCCGAGGATACGATTAGTATCAGCAGAAGAAGAAGCGCCAGAGCTTTTTGACTTTTAAAGGATATTTTGTACATATTATTATATGAGGCAAAACGCAAATTTTACCCTGCGATAACGACGCAGGGTAAAAAATGAACAAATCTTGCCTGGGGGTCACATTCCGACTGTCTGACTGTCAGAATTTGGTGGGCTTGCTGGTAAGGTACTTTTTAACCATAAGAGCAACCTTGAAGGTTACTGCGTGCTCAAACTCACGAAGGTCAAGACCTGTGAGCTTTCTTATCTTCTCAAGACGGTAAACGAGGGTGTTACGGTGAACGAAAAGCTTTCTTGAGGTCTCGGAGACGTTCAGGTTGTTTTCGAAGAAGCTCTGTACCGTCATAAGAGTCTCTCTGTCAAGCGATTCGAGCGAGCCCCTTTTGAATACCTCACCGAGAAAAATCTCGCAAAGAGTCGTGGGAAGTTGATAAATAAGTCGGCCGATGCCCAGATTCTCGTAGGACATAACCGGCTTTTCTATGTCAAACACCTTGCCGACCTCGAGGGCGATTCTCGCCTCCTTATAGGCTCTTGCAAGATCCTTGAGATTTTCCACAATCGAGGACACGCCCGAGACGATTTTTGCCGAATATTCGTTCGAAGCCGCATCAATAAGCCCGAAGCAGAACTTCTCAACCTCGGCGATAGGAGTGTTCTTTGGAATTTCCTTAACGATGACGACGTCCTGCTCGCTGATGTTGATTATGTAATCGCGACTCTTGTCGGGAACGAGATTCACAACCGCCTCATAGGGCGAGATGCTGATAGGTGTTGCGAATTTCGCAACGATTACCACTCTGTGATCCTCGGTATCAAAGTGAAGCTCGGAGGACTTTACGTAAATGTCGCTCGGGAGAATGTTGTCAAGGATTATGTTTTTGATAAAGGAGGTCTTGTCGTACTTCTCGTCATACATATCCTTGATATTTCCGAGAGCAACAGAGAGGATTTCTGCCATTTTCATCGCGTGACTGTCGTCGCCCTCGACAAAAACGATGCAGTCGCTCTTCGCAGCCGAGGAATTGATAAATCTGTAAGTATATCCTTCGTAGACTATTGACTCGGCAGAGTAGGTAAGCTCTTCCTTTATGCGCTGTTTTGACTCGCCTATCTTGCCGAGCTCGCTACAAGCGACTATCATACCGTTTTCATCTATAACTCCGATGGTGCGTCCAACGGCATCCTTCATTTGATATATTACGGTTTGGAATATGCGGTTTGACATAGGTTCCGGTGCCTTTCTTATTCTACTGATGAAAATAAAAGCTTCGTGGGACGCTGGAAAAAACGCCCTACGAGACGGCTTTTTGTTAATACTGTACTATATTCTAACTCATTTTTAGTCATTTTTCAATAGTTTTTTGAAAAAAATTTATATTTTTCACAAAAAAACAGTCTAAATTTTGTATATTTTCGCTTTTTTGGCGATACTTCGGACAAAAATGCATTAAAATTCAGCACCTATTAAAGCTCGAAAAAGTAAGAAAGAGCCGAGAGGGTGAAAATTGGTGCAGTCTCGCATCTTAAAATGCGAGGGCCGAGGTTGACCGACAGAAGTCCTGCTTCCTTTGCCGCCGAGGCCTCCTCGGCAGAGAAGCCGCCCTCAGAGCCGACTATGACCGAGAAGCTCTTGCAAGCGGCATTTTCAGAAAGAGCCGTCTTGAGAGACAGCCTTCCTTCGCCCTCGTAGCAGAAAAGTCCGCAGTCTGCCTCCTTCGCCAGCTTCAGCATTTCGGCAAACGACACGGGCTCACGCACGAGAGGAAGAATTCCTCTGCCGCACTGCTTTGCCGCCTCCTCGGCTATTCTTGAAAGACGCGCAGTCTGCTTTTCTATCTTATCCGCCTTCGGACGCTTTATGCATCTTGAGGACTCAAAGGGAACTATTTCGAAGGCTCCGAGCTCCACCGCCTTCTGTATCACGAGCTCGAGTTTGTCGGATTTTGGGTATGCCATATAAAGCGATATTTTTACGGGAGGCTCGCCTGCCGCATCGCCTAGCGAGAGTATTTCAGCTACGCACTCGTCATCGCGGATACGCGAAAGGCGGCATTTGTACTCTGCGCCCTCGCCGTCGGACACGGTTATCCCGTCGCCGACTGCCATTCTGAGCGAGCGGGCGATGTGGTGAGCGTCGTCACCGCTTATAATAATCTCATTTTCCCCTATTGCTTGCTTTTTTACAAAAAATCCGGGCATAATATCAGGAACGCCTTGCCATAATTGCAAGCCAATCGTTCTCCTGCTCCTCTCTTATGATGGTAAAGCCGTTTTTCTTGACCGCCTCTCTTACCTCGTCGGCTCTCGGCGCTATGATGCCCGAGAGAATAAGCGGTGCGCCCTCGGCGAGATAGTCGGGAATGTCGGGCATCATTCTTATTATAATATCTGCCACTATGTTAGCAACGCAGAAATCGTATTTTCCGCCCGAGAGGTCAACTCCTGCGAGCAGGTCTGACACCCCGACGGTTATATTGTCGCAGCCGCCGTCCCTCGCGTTCTCTCTTGCTACCTTTACTGCGACGGGGTCTATGTCGTAGGCGCTACAGGAGCGTGCGCCGAGCTTGGAGGCGCAAATAGAGAGAATTCCCGAGCCGGTGCCTACGTCGAGTACACGCTCGCCGCCCTTTATTTCGTCCTGCATTATTCTCATAACGAGACGGGTGGTTTCGTGCGTTCCGGTGCCGAAGGCCATTCCCGGATCCATTCTGATTATTATCTCGCCGTCCTTCGCGTCGTACTTCTCCCACGCGGGAACTATCGTTACCTTGCCGAGAGGGATAGGCTTGTAATACTGCTTCCAGCTTTCAGCCCAGTCGTCCTCGTTCATGCCCTCGACGCTGATTTCGCCCTCTATTCCGAGCGCAAAAAGGCGGGTTTCCACATATTCTTTATACTCAATGAAGCTCTTGTCCTCGGGCACGAAGAGCGATACCTTGACGGTGTCCCTGTCGGCGAGGAGGATGCTGTCGTCTACAAGCTCGCCGTACATTCCCGAAAGGGAAAAGTCGCTGTAATCCTCTATCATAAGCCCGTTATCGAGCATGCTCATAACCGCCGTTATGCTGTCAAGGTCTGTAGTCTTACCGCTGACGGTCAGCTTTGTCCAATTTCCTGCCATAAGTTATCTCCGTTTTCTTCAACTGCTTTGATTTTGTCAACTTTTATTTGCATTTTCAGCTCATCGGGTGAGACAAAGCGCCTCTCGTCTCGTAGGTATCCAAGGAAATACAGGCGCACACTCTCACCGTAAATCTCTCCCGAAAAATCGGCAAGATGCGCCTCGATATGATATTCCCTGTCCACAAAGGTCGGGCAGACACCGACGTTTGTGACCGCGTGGTAGAGCTTTCCCGAAATGAGCGCCGCGCATCTGTATACGCCGGGCTTTAACTTAACACGCCCAGGCTCTTCCGTGAAATTCAGGGTGGGAAAGCCGAGCGACCTTCCGATGCTTTTGCCGTGCGAAACCTTACCGGTTATGAAATAGGGCGCTCCGAGCGCACGCCCCGCCTCCTCCGGCTTTCCCTCCGAGAGAAAGCTGCGTATCATCGAAGAGGAGAGCGGAAGCTCGCCGTAGAGATAGGGCTCCTTAATTATTGCCTCGCCGCCAAGTGACTTCATGTACCGGCAAAGGTCGTCAGCACCCGATGCTGCGCGATGTCCAAATCTGAAATTGTAGCCGGCAACGACGCGTAAAGCGCCAATATCGCCGACCAGCGTGTCTCTTACAAACTCCTCGCCCGAAAGCCCCGCAACGTCGGCAAAATCGCACACGACGGCAAAATCGACGCCGAGATTTTCTATTAATGAAAGCTTATCCGCCGTATCATAAAGGCGCGCAATTCCCGATTTTATTGCGGATTCCGATGCAAAGGTTACGACACCCGATGCAATTCCGAGGCGCCGAGCCTCTTCGCGCGCTGCAACAACGAGCTCTCTGTGCGCAAGATGCACACCGTCAAAAAAGCCGATGGCTACGGCGCTGTCGCCTATGGGCAGACGCTCACCGAGCTTGTAGCCGTATATCTTCATACGCCGTCTCCTTTCGTTTTTTACCACTTAATTATACATCTAAACGCTAAAAATGTCAATAATAAGAGGAGCGAAAGCCTATTTTTGTTGACAAAATGGAAAAACTATGTTAAAATTGACCTGTAACAATTTGGTTCGAAAGGAACGCACAATGAAGCTTAATTACAAGAGAACGATACTCGTTGGATTTGCATTCTTCCTTATCAGCGCATTCTGGCAGGCATACGATGC
>JAZSIJ010000113.1:0-6553 GCA_045533755.1 Eubacteriales bacterium
AGGACGCAGGAAACGAGCCTCTTTACGACAAGCCCGGCTTCCTTGAAATGGGCGTTTCGCCTATTATGGCTCCCGACACCCCCACCTACATCACCCTCGATTTCGTCGAGGGCGCTCCCGTAGCACTCAACGATAAAAAAATGAGCGCGAAGGATATTATTCTTGAGCTCAACAAGCTCGGCGGTGAAAACGGCATCGGACTTCTCGACATTGTTGAGAACCGTCTTGTCGGCATGAAGTGCCGCGGCGTTTATGAAACCCCCGGCGGAACTATTCTTTACGAGGCGCACAAGTATCTTGAAACCATGACGCTTGACAAGATGACCGCGCACAAGAAGGCAGAGCTTGCTATCACCTACGCTGACCTCGTTTATAACGGTCAGTGGTTTACTCCTCTCAGAGAGGCTCTTGCCGCTTTCGTTGACAAGACGCAGGAGCACGTTACCGGTAAGGTAAGGCTTAAGCTCTACAAGGGCAACGTAATCAAGGCGGGAGTATGGAGCGACTGGGCTCTTTATTCCGAGGAGCTTGCGACCTTTGGCGAGGATGACGTATACAACCAGAAGGATTCTGCAGGATTTATCAACCTCTTCGGCCTTCCCATCAAGGTACAGGCACAGGTAAACGCCAAAAACAATAAGTAAACAAAGAAACGCATTGAATATTTCGTGAAAAACTAGTAGCTTTGAGGGTTCTGATTTATGGAAAAGCTTTGGGCAGGAAGGACAGCGGGCGCTGTCAGTGCCGTGGCAGACGACTTTAATTCGTCCATTCACTTTGATAAAAAAATGTACCGTCAGGATATACGGGGCTCGCTTGAGCATGCGCTTATGCTGACGGCATCCGGAATACTCACCTCGGAGGAGCACAAGCTTATCTCCGAGGGGCTTTCGGCTATTCTTGACGAGCTCGATTCGGGCGCTCTTCAGTTTGACGAGAGCGCCGAGGATATTCACATGTTTATCGAGGCGGAGCTGACGCGGCGTATCGGAGATGCGGGAAAAAGGCTTCATACCGCGAGAAGCCGAAACGACCAGGTCGCCCTTGACCTCAGACTTTATATGCGCGAGCAGGCGATAAGCATAACCGCTCAGCTACGCGACCTCGTTACCGTTATCGTTAAAAAGGCGGAGGAGAACACCGATGCCATTATGCCCGGCTACACGCATCTGCAGAGAGCACAGCCTATAACCTTCGCGCACCATCTTCTTGCTTATGCGATGATGTTCTTACGCGATATATCCAGACTCTCCGACGCGATACTCAGAATGAATTATTCACCGCTCGGCTCTTGCGCCCTTGCGGGTACTACCTACAACACCAACAGACACATGGTTGCCGAGAGGCTTGCCTTTGACGGAATCACCGAAAACTCTATCGACGGCGTGTCCGACAGGGACTACTGCGTCGAGCTTGAGGCGGCGTTTGCGCTTATTATGATGCACCTTTCGCGCTTCTCCGAGGAAATTATCCTTTGGTCGAGCTGGGAGTTCAAGTTCATAGAGCTTGACGACGCCTATACCACCGGCTCGTCTATAATGCCGCAGAAGAAAAATCCCGATATGGCAGAGCTCGTCCGCGGAAAGACGGGAAGAGTATACGGCGACCTTATGGCAACGCTTACTGTGCTTAAGGGGCTTCCGCTTGCATACAACAAGGATATGCAGGAGGACAAGGAGGCAATATTCGACGCAACCGAAACGGTTGTCAAATGCCTCGAGGTCTTTATTCCGATGATTGATACAATGAAGCCTCTCAAGGATAATATGTACAAGGCGGCAAAGGGCGGATTTATCAATGCCACCGACCTTGCAGACTACCTCACCAAGCGCGGTATGCCCTTCAGAAGCGCATATAAAATTGTAGGCGGCATAGTTTCCGAATGCATAAAGCGCGGAATAACCCTTGACGAGATGCCGCTTGCGGATTACAGAGCATACAGCGACCTCTTTGCAGAGGACCTTTATGACGAAATCTCGCTCGAGACCTGCGTTGCAAAGCGAATATCCGCAGGCTCTACCGGCTATGACAGCGTAAATCACCAGATAGCCTACGTTAAGGAGCAGATAGGACTTGACTGACATGAAGAAGATTTTTATTGACGGAAAAGCGGGCACTACGGGTCTGCGCATAGAGGAAAGACTCGGAGCAAGAGATGATATAGAGATAATTTCCCTTCCTGAGGAACTACGTAAGGATACAGAAGCAAGGAAAAATGCGCTTAACAGCGCTGACGTCGCATTTCTTTGTCTGCCTGACGCGGCGGCAATAGAGGCGGTCTCGCTTATTGAAAATCCGAATGTCTGCGTCATAGATACGTCTACTGCACACAGAACGAATCCCGATTGGGCATACGGCTTTGCCGAGCTCGGCTCGGATTTTGAGGAAAAGATAAAAAACAGCAAGAGAATTGCGGTTCCCGGCTGTCACGCGGGCGGATTCATCGCGCTCGTTAAGCCTCTTATAGATGCGGGCGCTCTCTCGCCCGACGCGCTTCTCACATGTCATTCTATAACCGGCTACAGCGGCGGCGGCAAGAAAATGATTGCCGAATACGAGGGAGAGGAGATCCCCGAGCTTCTCGGCGCACCAAGACAGTACGGCATAGCGCAGAAGCACAAGCATCTTCCGGAAATGACGGCGATAACGGGTTTGAAAAATGCCCCTGTTTTCTCGCCTATTGTTGCCGATTTTTATTCGGGAATGGAGGTCACGGTACCTCTGTTTTCGGCTTGGCTCGAGAAAGGTCACAGCATCGAAACCGTCAAGGAAATATACAGAAAACTCTACACGGGTCCCCTCGTTTTCTATAAAGACGGCGCCGACGAGGAGGGATTTCTCTCTTCTGCAGCTTACAGTGACAGGGATTCTATGGAGATTTCGGTTCAGGGAAATTCCGACAGAATAATTTTGGTAGCAAGATACGACAATCTCGGCAAGGGCGCATCGGGTGCCGCAGTCGAGTGTCTTAACATAGTTCTCGGTGAGGACAAGACGAAAACTCTCGTTATTTAAGGAGATAACAATGGAAATAATCAACGGTGGCGTGTGTGCCGCAAGGGGCTTTACTGCAAACGGAATACATTGCGGCATCAGACACAACAAATCTAAACGCGACCTCGCACTTATATATTCCGACACCGTCTGCTCTGCGGCTGCGGTGTATACTACTAACAAGGTAAAGGGCGCGCCTCTTACCGTGACGAAAGAGCATATTTCGGACGGAAAAGCGCGTGCGGTAATCTGCAACAGCGGAAACGCTAACACCTGTAACGCAAACGGCGTAGAGATAGCAGAACAGACCTGCGAATATCTCGCCGAGGCTCTTGGTATTACTAAAAACGATGTTGTTGTGGCTTCAACCGGAGTTATAGGTCAGCCTCTTGACGTAACGCCGATAAAGAACGGTATTCCCGCGCTCGTATCAGGACTTTCCCGCGACGGAAGCGATACTGCGGCAGAGGGAATTATGACTACCGACACAAAGAAGAAGGAAATTGCCGTCAGCTTTTCCGTTGGCGGTAAAGAGTGCAGAATAGGCGGAATTGCCAAGGGCTCGGGTATGATTCATCCCAACATGGCAACGATGCTCGTCTTTATTACTACCGACTGTAAAATATCAAGCGAGATGCTTTCGAAAGCGCTCTCCTGTGACATAAAAAACACCTTTAACATGGTCAGCGTAGACGGCGATACATCTACCAACGATATGGTTACCGTGCTCGCCAACGGCATGGCAGGCAACAGTGAAATTACCGCTGATGGTGCGGATTTCGACGCTTTTATGAAGGCGCTTAACACCGTTACCGTTTATCTTTGCAGATGCATTGCGGCAGACGGTGAGGGGGCTACCAAGCTTCTTGAGTGCTCGGTCTCAGGTGCGAAGGATGAGGCAAATGCCAAAATCATAGCGAAGAGTATAGTATGCTCCTCTCTCGTCAAGGCGGCAATGTTCGGATCTGATGCGAACTGGGGCAGAGTTCTTTGCGCTATCGGATACAGCGGTGCTGAGGTTAACATAAATAAGGTGTTCGTTTCCTTCAAATCGTCGAAGGGAAGCATATCCGTATGCCAAAACGGCGCGGGTGTTGACTTCTCAGAGGAGATAGCTAAGGAAATACTTCTTGAGGACGAGATAACTATAGAGGTAGGGCTCGGTGACGGTGAGGCTTCAGCTACCGCATGGGGCTGCGACTTAACCTACGACTACGTAAAGATAAACGGCGATTACAGAACCTGATGTTTCCCGAAATACAACTAAAGTTTACATTTTTGCAAGGGACAAAGAGATGGAGTTAAAACTTACGAACGCGGCGAGGGCTGAGGTTCTTACCCAGGCGTTGCCGTACATCAAGAAATTCAATGGCAAAATAATAGTCGTAAAGTATGGCGGAAACGCTATGATAAACGAACAGCTAAAGGAGCAGGTGATGGAGGATATTGCTCTGCTTTGGCTAATTGGTGTGAAGGTCGTTCTCGTTCATGGGGGCGGTCCGGAAATCAATGAGGTTATGAACAAATTCGGCAAAGAGGCCGAGTTTGTTGACGGACTCCGCGTTACCGATAAAGAGACCGTCGATATAGTACAGATGGTTCTTGCGGGAAAGGTTAACAAATCTCTTGTTACTCTTCTTCAGATGAAGGGCGGACACGCCGTCGGACTTTCGGGAATCGACGGAGGACTTATCGAGGCTGAAATTAAGGATGAGCGACTTGGATACGTCGGCAAAATAACCAAGATACGTCCCCAGCCGATAAACGACCTTCTTGAAAAAAATTACATTCCCGTTATCTCGACTGTAGCGGGCGATAGGCACGGTAACGTCTATAATATCAACGGTGACACCGCGGCTGCGTATATTGCGGGCGCTCTTGGCGCCGAAAGACTTCTTATGATGACCGATATTGCTGGCATTCTTCGAAACAAGGACGACTCATCTTCGCTCATTCACGAGCTGACTATCTCGGAGGCAAACAAGCTTCACGAGGAGGGCGTAATCTCCGGCGGAATGATTCCAAAGGTTGACTGTTGTATAAAGGCCATTAACGAGGGCGTTGAAAAGGTAACTATCCTCGACGGACGCATACCTCACTCGGTGCTTATGGAGCTTCTTACCGATGAGGGCGCGGGAACTATGGTAACCAAGGATAAGGAATGAAATGATGAGTGATATAAAACTGAAAGACAGGCGATACGTCGCGAACACTTACGCTCGCTTTGATTTGGAGCTCGTCTCGGGCAAGGGCTCGCTTGTTTATGACACCGAGGGAAGAGAATATATCGACCTTTCGGGCGGAATTGCCGTTAATACATTCGGCTTTTCCGACGAGGAGTGGGTGAGCGCTGTCACATCACAGCTTTCCAAGCTTCAGCACACCTCAAACCTTTACTATTCCGAGCCTTGTGCAAGGCTTGCCGAGATTCTTTGCACACGCACGGGCGCGAAGAATATCTTTTTCTCAAATTCCGGTGCTGAGGCTAATGAATGTGCCATTAAATGCGCGCGTCTTTGGGCAGAGAAGAACAAGGGCGCTGACTATTACAACGTTATTACCCTGAAGAACTCCTTCCACGGCAGAACAGTTACGACGCTTGCCGCAACGGGACAGGACGTTTTTCACGAGCACTTCACTCCTATGACCGAGGGATTCCTTTATGCTGAGGCTAACAACGCAGCCTCGGTGCGCGATCTTCTCGAAAATAATAAATGCGCCGCCGTTATGATGGAGCCCATTCAGGGTGAGGGGGGCGTTATGCCGCTTGCGCCTGAATTTGTAGCTGAGGTTCGCGCGATTTGCGATGAATATAAGGTGCTTCTTATCTTTGACGAGGTGCAGACGGGCAATGGAAGAAGCGGTTATCTCTACGCCTACGAGCATTTTGGAGTGTCTCCTGACGTCGTCTCCACGGCGAAAGGGCTTGCAGGCGGACTTCCTATTGGAGCAACGCTGTTCTTTGGCAAAACCGCAGACGTGCTCACGGCAGGGCTTCACGGCTCTACCTTCGGCGGGAATCCCGTTTCCTGCGCCGCCGCAATTAACGTGATTTCTCGTATAGATGGCGCTCTTCTTTTCGAGGTGCGTGAAAAGTCGCGATATATATTCAGTACGCTTTCGGGAGCCGAAGGCATAAAGAGCGTATCGGGGCTCGGACTTATGATAGGAATCGAGACAGACGCCGATGCATCTCTCGTAATAGCCGAGTGTATGAAGCGCGGAATCCTTCCAATAAAAGCTAAGAATAAGGTTCGGCTTCTTCCCGCGCTCAATATTCCCATGGAACAGCTCGCACGAGCTGTTGAAATCATCAAAACCGTAGCAAAGGAGCTAAAAAATGCTTGATTCGTTAAAGGGAAGAGATTTTCTCAAGCTTCTCGACTTTACTGCTGAGGAGATAGGTGGACTTATAGACCTCGCCGCCAAGCTGAAGGCGGAGAAAAAGGCGGGCATTCCTCACAAAATGCACGAGGGAAAGAACATCGCCTTGATTTTTGAAAAGACGAGCACGAGAAAAGTCGGATCGTAGCCATGTCGTTCTGTGAGCCAAGGAGTT
>JAZSIJ010000022.1:0-2526 GCA_045533755.1 Eubacteriales bacterium
TACATATCCCAACAGCAATACAGCCTCTACGAGCGCGGAGAGCGCGAGATGCCCCTCAGCTACCTATATGCACTCGCAAAATTCTACGGTGTCAGCACCGATTACCTTCTCGGGCTAACGGATAGGATAACGTAATTCAGAAGAAACAAAAAGACTCCAATTGTTGCTACACAAACCTAAAAGCTTAGAAAAATGTAAAACTCCGTTGTTGTCACACAAATCAAAATGGAAAGCACCGCTTCGATGAGGCGGTGCTTTTTTCATTTTCGGGTAAAACCGAAAATGAATTACCCTCGGTTTTTACCGAGGGATATTTACTATTGTATCAGAAGGCAGTGATTGGTGTACTTACAATAAAGCAGTTTTTATATCAAAAGGAAAAAGGATGAGAAAAAATCTCGTCCTTTTTCGCACTTTCTTGCCTGAAATGTGTAATATGTTATACCATATATTATTGCCGGGTGGTAAAGAAATGATGTTTTTGCTTTCGCAAAAGTGATGTTATTCGCTCCGCTCATAATGATGCTGCTCCCAATGGTCGCGAGTGATGTGATGTTTGCCCACTACGCCGTCAGGCGTAACATCATTCACGTAGTGAACATCACTGCCGTAGGCAACATCATTTGCCCGCAAGGGCAAACATCATTCGGCTGACCTGCTTTATCGCAGGTCGCCGCTTCGCTACCCAATGGGAGAGGCTTTTTTTCAGCCAACGTCTTGCAAACTGCGCCGGTCTGTGATAGAATATATATAATAAATGTAGATTTCGAAAGGAACTTTCTATGACTATTATGGGCTTACAGAAGCTGACGCTTCTTGATTTTCCGGGTAAGATTGCCTGCACGGTATTTACGGGCGGCTGTAATTTCAGATGCCCCTTCTGCCACAACGCCTCGCTCGTAATTCCCTCAAAGCTCGGCGCGGCAATGCCGACCGAGGAGTTTTTTGACTTTCTCAAAAAACGGCAGGGAATCCTTCAGGGCGTTTGCGTCAGCGGAGGAGAGCCGACGTTGATGTTCGACCTTGAGGAATTCGTATCGCGGATTAAGTCTATGGGATTTCTCGTCAAGCTCGACACCAACGGCTCTCGCCCCGCCGTGTTAAAGTCACTCGTAGAAAAGGGGCTCGTGGATTACGTCGCTATGGATATAAAAAATTCTCCCGATATGTATCCGAAGACGGTCGGGGTCGCGGGCTTCGACGTTGCTCCAATACTTGAGAGCGCGGGGTATCTGATGAGCGGTGCGGTTGATTTTGAGTTCCGCACGACGCTCGTCGCAGGTCATCACACCGAGCGCGAAATGCAGCTTATCGGTGAGTGGCTCGGCGGTGCTCCGAGGTATTATCTTCAGAATTTCGTGGACTCGGGCGACCTTATTTCAGAGGCTTCTGTCGGACTTGACAAAAATGCGACCGAAACTTTGTTGAAAGTGCTGAAAAGCTATATCCCGAACGCCGAAATTCGTGGGATTTAACACTATATATCGTTGCCTTAAATAAATTTTCCACAAAATGTTGTGTTTCTCTATTGACAAACTACACAAGATGTAGTATAATGTTTATGCTCGCTCTCTAGGGCGAAAAAAGAGTTAAAAACTAAAAAAACATAAATATTTTAAGTAGGAGGGACACAGTGTACACAGTTAAAAAAAGAGACGGCAAAATTATTGATTTTGACCTCGCGAAAATTTCCGACGCTATAAAGCTTGCCTTTGAAGCTCAGGAGAAGGATTACAACCAGAACATAATCGATTTCCTTGCTCTCAAGGTTACCGCAGACTTCGAGCCTAAGATAAAGGATCATCACATCGCAGTTGAGGATATTCAGGACTCTGTTGAGTCGGTTCTCGTTCAGGCGGGATACGCCGACGTTGCGAAGGCGTACATTCTTTACCGCCGTCAGAGAGAGAAGATTCGTAATATGAAGTCTACTATCCTTGACTACAAGGATATCGTTGACAGCTACGTCAAGTCTATCGACTGGCGCGTTAAGGAGAACTCCACCGTTACCTATTCTGTCGGCGGACTTATCCTCTCCAACTCGGGCGCTATTACGGCTAACTATTGGCTCTCCGAGATTTACGACGACGAGATTGCAAACGCGCACAGAAACGCCGATATTCACATTCACGACCTCTCGATGCTCACCGGATACTGCGCAGGCTGGTCCTTGAAGCAGCTTATCCAGGAGGGACTTGGCGGCGTTACGGGTAAGATTACCTCCGCTCCCGCAAAGCATCTTGCGACCCTCTGCAACCAGATGGTTAACTTCCTCGGTATTATGCAGAACGAGTGGGCAGGTGCACAGGCATTCTCCTCCTTTGATACATACCTGGCTCTCTTTGTCAAGGTGGACAACCTGAGCCAGAAGGAAGTCAAGCAGTGCGTACAGTCCTTCATCTACGGTGTCAACACTCCCTCCCGTTGGGGTACCCAGGCTCCCTTCTCCAATATCACTCTGGACTGGGTCGTTCCTGCTGACCTGGCTGACCAGCCTGCAATCGTTGGCGGCAAGGAAATGGACTT
>JAZSIJ010000146.1:0-19571 GCA_045533755.1 Eubacteriales bacterium
GGCTCGGTCACGCTCGGGGTCTGACAGTCCACCGGACTGTCATTCAACACCCTCGCGCCGCTATGCTACTTCGCAAAGGCTGAGGCTACCGCAAAGGCGAAGTATGAGCGTCTTAAGAAGCTCGTAGAGTTTTACTCCTAAATTTAGGTGATATTTCCCGTTTTCTGACTAGCTCGGCGTAGGCAACTACGCCTTCGGTCAGAAGAACGAAAAATCTCCCTCAAAATTCTTGTTATAATCGTCGCTCGCTCCCATTCGCAGTAGGTTTCTACAGCTTCGGGTCGCGAATCAACGATTCTAACTAATAATTTTCGCGCTATAACTTAGTTATAAAATAACGCGGCACTCCCTCGATTTATCGGGGGAGTGCTTTTTAGTAAAAAAACGAGATTTTGCGAGAAAAAACGCGAAATTGAGAGATTGAGAGATTTTCAACTATACGAAAAACAAAAAAGCTTCAAAACCGTTTAGAGAGGGCTTAAATAGCCTTTGACAAATAAATGGATAAATGGTATAATATAACCGTAAGAGAAAAGCTCTTGCAAAGGCAGGGCAAGGACGTCCGCGACCTTAAGATTTTTTGGCTCGGTAAAGCTCTGCACAAATAACTTTTTTGGAGGAAAAAATGGCATTAAGTTTCATTTTCAGCGCAATATTCGCCGTTATATTTCTTGTCGGCGCAGGCATTACGGCTTGGAAATACCAAAAAAACAAGTCAAAGAAGATTAGCCCCGTTGGTGTTATAGTCATACTCGTCGCAGTTGTCGGCTTTGCGCTCGTTCCCGCCAGCTTCCACACGGTTGAGGCGGGTGAGGTTGCCGTAGTTAAGCATCTCGGAGAGGCTAAGACGGTTCGTACTGCGGGTACATACTTTGATTTCTGGATAACAGAGAAGTACGACTATTACGATGCTAAGGTTCAGAACATGGACATCGTTACTCAGGCATATTCCAAGGACGCGCAGACTATGCAGATTGCAATGAACGTACAGTATAAGATTGATTTGAATAAGGTCATTGACATTGCCAACGAGTACGGAACTATTGACCTTTTAGCAAACCGTATTCAGTCCATAGCAACCGAAAAGACAAAGGCAACCCTCTCTTCCTATTCTGCTATGAATATAATTGAAACGCGCTCGACCATATCGCCTCTCGTAGAGCAGACCATAAAGGCGGCGGTTGATGAGGAATACTGCGTCGAAATAGTTGCCGTCGTTTTGACTAACATCGATTTCTCCGACGCTTTTGAGAAGACGGTTGAGGATAAAATGATTGCAGAGCAGGAGAAGCTCAAGGCAGAATACGAGAAGGAAACCGCAATAGTCAACGCTGAAAAGGAGCTCGAGGTGGCTAAACTTCAGGCACAGGCAAAGATTGAGAAGGCTAAGGCAGATGCAGAGGCACAGATTGAGGTTGCAAGAGCCGAAGCAGAGTCTGTCAAGCTCAAGTCCATCGAGGTAGCGCGTGCTCTCGGATTTAACATCACCGAAACCGAGGTCAAGGACGAGAAAGGTGTTGTCGTTGCCGTCGAGTATGAAATCGACTTCGAGGGCAAAACCTCCGAGGAGATAAGCCTCATAACCGAGTATCTTAAGTACATCGAGTATCTCGACAAGTGGGACGGAAAGCTCCCAACGGTTATTGCCGGCGATTCGGCTTCCATAATGCTCCCGATAGAGCCCACGGAATAAGGAAAGAAAAAATTAAAGCAGGCGCGGTTGAGAAATCAACCGCGCTTTTCTGTTAAAGCTATTGAAAATGTTTTTTCTCTTTGTTATAATATAATATAGAATGAAAAGAAAACCAAACCAAGAGGCAAATATGGGTAACAAAGCTATAAAATCCGCGGAAATTCTCTGCGTAGGCACAGAGCTTTTGCTTGGCGAGGTGGTGAACACCAACGCCGCGTATATTGCGTCGCGTCTTGCCGACGTCGGCGTGTCGGTCTATCATCAGTCGGTGGTGGGAGATAATCCCGAGAGGCTTCGCCGTGAGCTTTCGTCGGCACTTTCGAGGTGCGACCTCGTTATAATGACGGGCGGTCTTGGCCCGACCTATGACGATTTGACAAAGGAAACGGCGGCAGAGCTTTTTGGCAAGCGGCTCGTAATGGACGAGAGGGCTCTTTCAGAAATCAAGGACTATTTCAAGCGCACGGGACGCAAAATGGCAGAGAGCAACGCAAAGCAGGCGCTCGTCCCCGAGGGCTCGACGGTGCTTTATAATCAGTGGGGCACAGCGCCCGGTATGATTATAGATGGCGACGTGGGTGAGCTTTGCGGAAAGCGCGCAATACTTCTCCCGGGGCCGCCCCGTGAGATGCGGAATATGTTCGATTTTTATATCGTCGAATATCTAAAAGAGCGCACGGGCAGTCGCATAGTCAGCCGTAATATACATCTTATTGGCATTGGCGAGTCGGCGGCTGAGGAGCTTCTTCGTCCTCTTATCGACGAGTCAACAAATCCCTCGCTTGCCCCATACGCGAAGGACGGAGAGCTGCGCTTCAGAGTGACAGCCTCGGCAGAAAGCGTGGAAAAGGCTGAGAAAATGTGCGACGCTCTCGTCGCTCGCGTGCTTAAGAGTGAGGTTGGTGGGTTCGTATATGGTATAGACGCAGGAAGCGTTGAGGAGGAAGTCGCTAGGGTGCTTCTCAAGGACGGAGAAACACTTGCAACCGTTGAATCCTGCACGGGAGGGCTTATAGCCAAGCGGCTGACCGATATTCCCGGCGTTTCTGTGGTGTATCTAGGCGGCGCTGTCACCTACGCGAACGAAGCTAAGGAGAAAATGGTCGGTGTCCGGCACGAGACGCTTCTCGCGCACGGCGCGGTTTCCGAAGAGGTGGCGCGCGAGATGGCAGAGGGGATAAGGGTCGCGCTCGGCGCGGATTACGGTATCTCGACAACCGGTATAGCAGGCCCCGGCGGCGGAACGCCCGAAAAGCCCGTCGGTACGGTCTATATAGCCGTAGCAAAGGATGACGAAACGCGCGTAAAAAGACTTCAGCTTCCCCCAATGCGCGACAGAGAATATATCCGCACCGCCTCGGCAACAAACGCCCTCGCCCTGCTCCTTGAGGTGAAGGGGATTGTTGGTAGAAAATAAAGAAAGCAAAAGGAAAGCACGGCAAAATGCCGTGCTTTTGTGCTCTCAAAACGAATGCGAAATTTATTTATCATCTCCATTAGATAAATTCGAATTTAAACGAGAAGCAATTGAGATAATTTGTGCTTCGCGTTTCAAATCAGGCAGAGCAATTACGTAAAGGTACCCGATAATTCCTAACCAGAAGCACAGAGCAAAGGAATGAATTTCTTTACCGTAACCTTTTAAAGAAGCGATTTGTTCAAATTTGCTCGCTATTGTCATGTTAAGATATAACAGCAAAAATGGTATTACAATGAAAATAAGCAACACGATATAAGCAAAGAACTCCAAACTAAAAACCTCCTAAGCATAATATATGACTATATTATACTCAATCTTTGAGTAAATGTCAATACTCAATTTGTGAGTATGATAAACTTTTTACATAATTTATGTAAGGAGTTAGTATGAACTACCGTATAAGAATGCGTAATTTGCGAGAGGACAGAGATTTAACTCAAAAAGAGGTCGCTAAAGTGATAAACAAATCCCAGCAGGGCTACAGTCACATAGAGGACGGAAGGGCGGAGCTGAAGATTGACGATTTGATAAAGCTGTGCGATTTTTACGGTGTCAGCGCCGATTATTTTATTGGTCGGAGTGAGAAATAAGTAAGATTTTCGGTATTACCCAGATACTCGCCGGGTGCGAAGATTCGCGCTCCCTACGCCTGACAAGCGAGCTTGTCGAACTCCGGTCGGCGAATGCGAACTGGATTCCGCTACGCCCAAGGGGCGTGCGGAGCCGCTTCGAATCTAATGGTAGTAGCTCCAAAAACAAAAAGACGAGCAACCAAATGGGTTTCTCGTCTTTTTGGAGCTGCTACCCAGATTCGAACTGGGGACCTCATCCTTACCAAGGATGTGCTCTACCAACTGAGCCATAGCAGCATATTACGGAATATTTCCCGTAACGCACTATATTATAACAAATAAAACGTCGTTTGTCAATACGTTTTTTAAAAAAACTTTGTTAAAAGAAAAAATCACAGATTTCTAAAATAGATATTGACTTATCCCGAGAAAAGTTGTATAATACTATCGTAAAAAGAAAATCTTTGGAGGATATTATAATGAAGCATATTGAGACTATCGAGACTCGCAATCTCTGCGAGAGCGCAAAGAACGGCGGCTGCGGTGAGTGCCAGACCTCTTGCCAGTCTGCTTGCAAGACCAGCTGCGGCATTGCAAATCAGGAGTGCGAGAACAAGGCAGAGAAGTAATCTGTCTTATTCAAAAAAACGAGCGACAGAATCGCTCGTTTTTTTACCATATATGCTTTGAGAGGATTCTATGATACATCAGTACAAGCTTTTTGGCTATAACATAGTGCTCGACGTTGCGTCGGGCTCGCTACACGTCGTTGACGAGGTTGCTTACGATATAATTTCGATGTTCGAGGATAAGTCGCGCGAGGAGATAATCGCCGCCGTTCTCGAAAAATACGAGGGCAACCCCGATGTAACCGAGTCCGAGGTTGCCGAGTGCTACGGCGAGATAGAGAAGCTCAAGGAGGGCGGCAAGCTTTTCGTGGAGGACACCTTCGAGGCGTCGGCGGGAGTGCTGAAGGAGAAGACGCGCGGCGTTGTCAAGGCACTTTGCCTACATATCGCGCATACCTGCAACCTTAACTGCGACTATTGCTTTGCAAGTCAGGGCAAGTATCACGGTGAGCGCGCCGTAATGAGCTTCGAAGTGGGTAAACGCGCGCTTGATTTTCTGGTTGAGAACTCGGGTACACGACGTAATCTCGAGGTTGACTTCTTCGGCGGTGAGCCGCTTATGAACTTCGAGGTCGTAAAGGAGCTAGTTGCCTACGCGCGTTCTATTGAGAAGGAAAAAAACAAGAATTTCCGCTTTACGCTCACGACAAACGGCATTCTTATCGACGATGACGTTATAGATTTTGCCAACCGTGAGATGAGCAACGTGGTTCTTTCGCTCGACGGCAGAAAAGAAATACACGACCGCCACAGAGTTGATTATGCCGGTAACGGAAGCTGGGACAGAATAGTTCCGAAGTTCAAGCGTCTCGTTGATGCACGTGGCGGCAAGAATTACTATATGCGCGGTACGTTCACGCACGAAAACCCCGATTTCCTTGAGGATATTAAGGTGATGCTCGACCTCGGCTTTACCGAGCTCAGCATGGAGCCCGTCGTTTGCGCGGAGGGCGACCCCGCCGAGCTGACGCGTGAGGATTTGCCGATAGTTCTCGACCAATACGAGAAGCTCGCCGAGCTTATGATAGAGCGAGATAAGGCGGGACGTCCCTTTACGTTCTACCACTACATGATAGACCTGACGGGCGGACCGTGTATCTATAAGAGGATTTCGGGCTGCGGCTCGGGCACCGAATATATGGCGGTTACTCCGTGGGGCGACCTCTATCCCTGCCATCAGTTCGTCGGCGAGGAGAAGTATAAGCTCGGCGACATATACAGCGGTGTTACGAACACCGAGGCGCAGTGCGAATTTTCGGAGTGCAACGTATATTCGCGCGCCGAGTGCCGTGATTGCTGGGCGAGGCTCTATTGCTCGGGCGGCTGCGCGGCAAACGCCTATCATTCGACAGGCTCGGTAAAGGGCGTCTATAAATACGGCTGCGAGCTTTTCAAAAAGCGTATGGAGTGCGCGATAGCCGTTCAGGTTGCCCGCCGTTTTATGAATAAATAATATGAACACACCTATTTACGATTTTGTGAAAAAATATGCCGCCGCCGAGCATATAAGAGCACACATGCCCGGGCACAAGGGCGTGTCACGCCTCGGATTTGAGGAGATGGATATTACCGAAATATCGGGGGCAGACAGCCTCTACTGCGCCTCGGGAATAATCAAGGAAAGCGAAGAGAACGCGTCCTCGCTCTTTGGCGCTCATACCTTTTATTCCACCGAGGGCTCGTCGCTCTCTATTCGCGCAATGCTTGCGATTATTGCGAGATATTCCGCAAAAGAGTGTAGAAGGGTCAAAATTCTCGCCGCAAGAAACGCGCACAAGAGCTTCATATACGGAGCGTCGCTCCTCAACCTTGAGGTAGAGTGGATATACGGCGACAGCTATCTTTCCTGTGCGCTCGACTACGAAACGGTAGAGAAAAGGGTCGCAGAGACGAAGCCCGACGCCGTGTATATTACCTCGCCCGATTACCTCGGAAGAGTAGCGGATATAGGACGTATAGCAGAGATATGCCATAAGCACGGAGCACTTTTGGCGGTGGATAACGCACACGGAGCATATTTGAAATTCCTTGCTCCCTCGCGCCACCCTATTGACCTCGGTGCAGACCTCGTTTGCGACTCGGCTCATAAGACGCTCCCCGTTTTGACAGGCGGAGGTTATCTCCATATATCAAACAGCGCTCCGACCGAGCTTCTCGCTTACGCTCGCGTATCTATGGAGCTTTTCGGCTCGACAAGCCCGTCTTACCTTATACTTGAATCGCTCGACCTCTGCAACGGGGAGCTTTCCTCAGGCTATGCCGAAAAAATCTCGCGTTATTCGGAAAAAGTCAGTGAATATATCGAAAAACTTAACACGGGCGGCTACTCGCTTGTTTCGGACGAGCCGTTTAAAATAACCGTAGAAGCAAAAAAATACGGATATTACGGCAACGAGCTTGGGAAGGGGCTTGAGGAGCGTGGGATATATCCCGAATTTTGTGACCCCGACTATCTTGTTCTTATGCTTACCCCCGATAACGATGAGGGGATAGCGAGAATAATCGACGCACTTCTCTCTATACCCAGAAAGCTCGAAATAAAGGAAGAGCCACCGCGCCCTTCGCGCCTCGAGAACGCCATAAGCCCAAGAGAAGCAGCTCTTTCGCACTCGGAGACCGTACCCGTGTCAAATTCCGTGGGCAGAATTCTCGCTTCTGCAAGCGTAGGCTGCCCCCCTGCCGTTCCTATTGCGGTTTTGGGAGAGCGCATCGACGAGAGAACTCGTGATGCGTTTTCGTACTATGGCATCGACAGTATATCGGTGGTAAAGGAATAAAAGAAAGCAGACTGTCAAAGCGGCAGTCTGCTTTTTAAATGTAAACTATTGTTTACATTCTTCTTTTTTCATTTTGTAAAGCTCCTCGGTTGCCAGACGAGCCTTTGCGACGACGTCGCGCTTGGTTTTTGGGAAGCAATAATATTGAGCATCAGCGTTTCCTATGCTGATAACGTCGCCAATTTCATACCAGTTAAAATCCGAATACAAGCTATACGACGAGAGAGGCTTTTGCTCGTAGTGAAGCTTTCCGTCACAGCCAACAAGCGTAAAGCCGTCGGTGGTGTGAGTGAGTCTGCCTTCTCCTACGTGATAGAGCCCGTAGGTGTCGACGGTCATCATAATGTCCACGGGGACGTCGAGCTTGTAGCTTCCGTCCTCAAGCTCGCGCCTTACCTCGTCGCGTTGCCAGGCGTACCAGCTCGGGATATGGTCAAACTCGCACCTTCCGTCCTCTGTCGTCAGATAGCCGTACTCGTCAAGCGTGTATTTTTTGCCGCACCTTCCACAGGTCAGCGTAATGCCCTCGCCGTGCATTTCGCCCTCTGACTTGCAGGCGGGGCACTTGTAAAGCACGCGGTTCAGATAGTCGGCGCGGAAGGGCTCGGAGATTTTCGTGTGTGTTTCCTTTTGCCACTTAAAGTTGTCAAAGCTGAATTTCTCGTTTACTATCTCGGCTATCTTAGCATCACTCTTTTCTGCGACATCCTCGGCGGTTAAGATAAGCTCCTCGGTTGCCGATACGTCAACGCACCTTACCTGCAGATTGTTATACAGCGGGTCGCGGTGGAATGCTCCGTAGGTTTTAATCATAACCACGGGAATACCGAGCAGCTTAATGCACTTTCCTATCGAGTCGGGCAGGGGTGTTGCCGTGCCGTCAAAGCTGTAGCTTGCCTCGGGGAAGAGGACTATTGAGCTTTTCAGCTTTTTTACCGTGTGGAGCATATCGCGCACAAGCGTCGGATCGGAGATAAATTTCTTTGTCGGTATGCAACCGATGTGACGCATCAGCCAGTTCTTGCCTATAAAGCTGTCGGAGGTCGCCACGATATTGAAGGAGCGAGGATACATAAGCGACGCCACGATTTCCAAATCAATAAAGCTCGAGTGGTTCATAAGAACGAAGGAGGGCTCGTTTTTCGAGAGCTTATCCATGCCGATTTTCTCGCACTTAAAATGAGTTTTCTTAAGGTCGGGCGTTGCTACGACCTTCATCAGCGTTTTGAAGAAAATGCCGGGCTTTATCGGCTTTTTATGCTTTATATGAGGCTTTGCAAGAACCTCTTCAAGTGACTTTTCGGTTACCTTGATTTTCATAACTTGTTCCTTTTTGTCTATATAATAATGATATAACGAAAAGCGCAGAAGTATTCTAAAGGTTAATTTATTCCCGAGAGGTCCTTTATGACCTCGCCCGCGATTATCAGTCCGACAACCGACGGAACGAATGAAATACTGCCGGGGGCGCGGCCCGCTGTATTGCCCGAAAGAACGGGCGGTTCTTTTGAATAAACGGTTTTGAGAGAGGTGACACCTCGCCTCTTCAGCTCGGTGCGTACCGCCTTTGCAAGCGGACAAACAGAGGTTTTATATATGTCGGCAACCTCAAAGCGCGTAGGGTCGAGCTTGTTGCCTGCACCCATTGAGGAGATTATCGGGACGCCCGCCTCCTTTGCCCTTGTAATTAACAAAATCTTGCTTCTCACCGAGTCAATGGCGTCAACCACGTAGTCGTATATCGAGAGGTCGAAGGTGTCAGCCGTGTCCTCGCCGTAAAATATCGAAAAGCATTTAACCGTCGCCGTGGGGTTTATATCGGCTATTCTGTCGCGCATAGCCTCTGTTTTTAAGCACCCGATGGTAGAGTGAAGCGCGATTATCTGTCGGTTTATATTAGAAACAGAAACTCTGTCCGAGTCAAAAAGATGAAGCTCGCCGACACCTGCTCTTGCAAGTGCCTCAACGGTAAATCCACCGACACCACCGACTCCGAATACCGCCACCCGTGCTGAATTAAGCCTCTCAACAGCGCCTTTTCCGAGCATCATTTCGGTTCTTGAAAATTGGTTTTCCATAGCAGCTCCGTTTTTGCATAATGTAAACTTTACTTTGCATTTGCAAGAATTCATAGGCTGTAAAAGCCTATAATTTACGAATATATTATACATGTAAATTCAAAGATTGTCAACAAGCACTTGATTTATTGGAATAAATTTGATAAAATAATACTGTCATTTGATAAGACCTTTATAAAGATTAGGAGAAATTATGCTATCTAAAATATACTCCTCGGGCGTTATGGGAATTGACGGCTTCGAGGTCGTCGTCGAGTGCAGTGCATGGAACAGAATACCGAGATTCGAGCTTGTAGGACTTCCCGATGCGGCGGTTAAGGAGGCAAAGAATCGCGTCCAGTCTGCCTGCGAGAACAGCGGCTTCAGATTTCCCGCGCTTGATATAATGATAAATCTCGCTCCCGCTGACGTCAAGAAGGAGGGAACGGCATTCGACCTCGCCATAATGACAGCGATACTCCAGAGCGACGGAATAATCCCTCGCTCGCTTGACCTTTCGGATAAGTGCTTCGTCGGCGAGCTTTCTCTGTCGGGAGAGCTCAGGGGAGTCAAGGGTGTGCTTTCTATGGCGGTAAGCGCCCGAGAGCTTGGAAGGCGCGAGCTTTTCGTTCCGGTAGAGAACGCGGGAGAGGCGGCAGTTGTTGACGGTATAACCGTCTATCCCGTAAAGACGCTTCGTCAGCTCATAAACCATCTGCGCGAGGAGGAGCTCATCACGCCTGCGGAATACACGGGCGGAGGATTCGACCTCTCGGCGAGGACGCCAAAGCTTGATTTTGCCGACGTGCGCGGTCAAATCAAGGCAAAGCGCGCGCTCGAGATAGCTGCCGCGGGCGGTCACAACGTCCTGATGATAGGACCTCCCGGAACGGGCAAATCAATGCTCGCAAAAAGGCTTCCGTCCATACTTCCGGATATGACCTTTGACGAGGCTATCGAAACTACGAAGATACATTCGGTGTCGGGAAGACTAAAGGGAAATCTCGTGACCGAGCGAGCCTTCCGCTCGCCGCACCACACCGTAAGTATGCCGGGACTTGTAGGCGGCGGTACCTATCCAAAGCCGGGTGAAATATCGCTTGCACATAACGGCGTTTTGTTCCTTGACGAGCTCCCCGAGTTCTCGAAGACCACGACAGAGGCTCTCCGTCAGCCGCTTGAGGACGGTGCAGTTACCGTAACGCGCGCGGCGGCTAAAATCACCTATCCCGCCTCCTTTATGCTCGTTTGCGCTATGAACCCATGTAGGTGCGGCTATTTCGGTGACTCGACAAGACAGTGCACCTGCACTCCTCAGTCGGTGTCGAAGTACCTCGAGCGTGTCAGCGGACCTCTTCTTGACAGAATTGACATACAGATAGAGCTCCCCTCGGTTTCCTACGATGAAATTTCGGGAAAGGCGGCAGCAGGCGAGCCCTCGGTGAAAATCAGAGAGCGCGTTAACAGAGCGAGAGAATTCGCCTCTGAAAGATTCAGAAAAAGCGGGGATAATCCCTCTATGCTCAACGCCAATATGTCGGCGGAAATGCTTCGCAGATACTGTGTTCTTGATTCAGAAGCCTCCGAGCTTCTCCGCGACGCCTTCGAATCTCTCGGACTTTCGGCGAGAGGCCACGACAGAGTTTTGCGCGTCGCACGTACCATTGCAGACCTCGACGGCTCGGGGCTCGTGTGTGCAGACCACGTAGCCGAGGCCATAATGTACAGAACGCTTGACAGAAAATATTGGCACAGATAAATTTTCGAGGTTTTCGGGAAATTCTATTGACAAAACGCGAAAAGCGTAGTATAATCATTTCATAAACCGATGAGGAAGAGTAGTAGACGGCAGTTTCGTTTTACAGAGAGCCCGCGTTGATGAGAGTCGGGTGCTCGAAGCTCTGCTTGAATGGACTTCCGAGGGCGCACCGAAAGCTATGGTGAGTAGGCTGCGACGGCTGACGGCCGTTATACCGTACTGTGTATTGTTGTACATAAGAGGAGGCTCATGCTTCGAAAATCGGGTGGCACCGCGTTTATTCGCCCCGAGTGTAGCGTTTTCGCTATGCTCGGGTTTTTGTTTTGAGTCTTCGGAAAGGATTTTTATGAAAAACCTATCTAAACGATGGCGTCGCGGATAATTTTATCGTTAAACAAAAACGCACGTCACACCAAAACTAAAATAAAAGAGGAAATTGAAATGAAAAACTACAGGGATTTTGATAATTATTTAAAGGAGTTCCCCGATAAGAAGGGATATTTCGGCGAGTTTGGCGGAGCGTATATGCCCCCTGAGCTTGCAAAGGCGTTTGCCGAGGCTGACAGCGCCTACGAGGCAATATGCCACTCTGCGCAGTTCATCAACGAGCTTCGCAGAATCAGAAAGGAATTTCAGGGAAGACCCACCCCCGTGTATCATTGTGAAAGGCTTTCAAGGCTCTTTGGCAATTGCCAGATATACCTGAAGCGCGAGGACTTAAACCATACGGGAGCGCATAAGCTCAATCACTGTATGGGCGAGGGACTTCTCGCAAAATATATGGGCAAAAAGAAGATAATCGCCGAAACCGGAGCGGGTCAGCACGGAGTTGCGCTTGCAACCGCCGCCGCATACTTCGGACTTGAGTGCGACATCTATATGGGCGAGGTCGATATTGCAAAGCAACACCCCAACGTCATCAGAATGAAGATGCTCGGCGCGAACGTAATCCCCGTAACCCACGGACTCAAAACGCTCAAGGAAGCCGTTGACGCCGCGTTTGACGCCTACCTCAAGGAGTACGATAACGCAATCTATTGTATCGGCTCGGCTCTTGGCCCTCACCCCTTCCCCAAAATCGTCCGTGACTTCCAGTCGATAATCGGCATCGAGGCGAGAGAGCAGTTCCATGATATGACAGGCAATCTGCCCGACGCCGTTTGCGCATGCGTTGGCGGCGGCTCGAATTCCATTGGTACCTTTGTGCCTTTCCTTGCCGACCCCGTTGAGATATACGGCGTCGAGCCGCTTGGCAGAGGATCTAAGGTTGGCGACCACGCCGCAACTATGGCATACGGTAAGCGCGGCAGAATCCACGGCTTTGATTCTTACGTCCTCGCCGACGAGGCGGGCGAGCCGCTTCCCGTATATTCGATAGCCAGCGGTCTTGACTATCCCGGCGTCGGTCCCGAGCACGCATACCTGCGTGACGCAGGCAGAGTTAACTACGTTACCGCCTCCGACGACGAGGCTATGGAAGCATTCTTCCTCCTCTCGCGCTATGAGGGAATTATCCCCGCCGTCGAATCCTCTCACGCCGTCGCCTACGCGATAAAGTACGCAAAGGAGCACGGCACAGGCTCTATCCTCGCAACCCTCTCGGGCAGAGGCGATAAGGATATCGACTACGTCTACGAGAACTACGGCACGGGCGAGCAGTTTATGGAGAAGTATAAAAAGTAACCCAAAACTCAACACGGATACCCACTAAATAGAGAAAAAGCAGGCAAAAGCCTGCTTTTTTCGTTTCTCTTTTCGTGTTATTTATTTTTGAAGCACGCTATAAGCCGCATTACAGCCTCGCGCTCGTCGCTTGAGAGCTCGGAGACGTCAACGAGAAGTCTGTCGTCAAGACAAAGAAGGTAGTCGGAGCTTACGTTAAAGATTTTCGAGAGCTCTATAATGTTTGCAATTGAAGGCGTAGCAATAGACATCTCCCAACCGTTCACGGCGCTTCTTGAAATCCCAAGTCTTTTAGCAAGATAGGTCTGTGTGTATCCGGCTTTATCACGTAAATATCTTATTCTTTCCCCAATGTTATTTACCATATCTGCCTCCCCCTCAAGTATATTGTAAATTATCTTAATTGATTAATCTATATCATTAATGATAAGTAATACTTGACAAAGCCTCGAATGTGTGCTATAATTATTGAGTTTTTAATAAAAATTGTATTATGAGGAGGACAAAATGGAAAAACGATGTATTTACCATTCGCCAAAAGCTGAGATAATATGTCTCGGGCAGTCTGACGTCATCACGACCTCAATCTTCGAGGATAAGGGTGACAACGACGGCGAGTGGACGGCATTCAGATCGAATCGGCCACAGTCGATAGGATTCTGGAATTAACAACTAAAAAAAAGAAAGGACGATTTTAAAAATGAAAAAAGTATTAATCACGTTAATTATGGTAATGACAGTCGCGCTCGTATTTTGCGGCATCGGCTTAGCAGTCTCCGCTGAGACCGAGACCCCGACCGTCAGCATTGATAGCTTCAACCTTACCTTCGAGAGCGACACCTACATCAAGTACGCGGTAAAATTTGACGGCGTTGACGACGCGAGCATCAATCGCGCTAATACCGGTATGCTTTATTGGACCGCGCCTCAGACCTCCTATGAGATAGGCAACGAGAGCTCCTCTTCCGCGATCATCGGCTGGACGGAAAGTATTCCCGAACACGAGGGCGAGAAATATTACACCTTCGCCTACGATAGCTTCGCGGCAAAGCAGATGACCGACTACGTTTACGCAAGAGCCTACGTCGTAGTTGACGGAGTATACTACTACAGTAACGTTGCTAAGTACAGCATTCTTACCTACGCCTACGATATGCTCGGTTATACGAGCGAGGGCACGAGCAATGAGGCACTCAAGAATATGCTCACGAGCCTGCTGAATTACGGCGCATCGGCACAAACCTACTACAACTACAAGACCGACCGCCTTGCAAACGGTACCTATTACGAGATAATAGCAAACGGCGCGAAGCTCTCCGACGGCTTCTCCTCGGGCCTCTTCCTCGAGGGCGAGAGCGTCACTATGACCGCGACCGAGACCGACGCAGATGGCAACCTCTTCTCCGCCTTCGTAGGCTCTGACGATAAGGTCATCACCTCAGAGCTCAGCGCCACCGTCACCGTCGGTTCCGAGAACACCGAATACACCGCCGTCTACGGCACAAATGGACTCACCTACACAAAGCTCACCGACGGCACCTACTCTGTCAGCGGCTATACCGGCAGTGCTACCGACGTCGTTATTCCGCCTATCTATGACGGCGCGGTCGTGTCGCAGGTTGGAGACAGTGCGTTTAAGAATAATAGCATCATTACGAGTGTCAGAATGTATGACGGAATTAATGTGATTAACGAGTACGCTTTCTGCTATTGTAGCAATTTAACTCGAATTAATATACCGACAAGTGTAACAAGCAGTGGTACTCATGCGTTTTTAGATTGTAATAAACTTACAGACGTGTATATATTAGATGTAGCTGCTTGGTGTAAAGCCGAATTTTCATACCCATCAGCTTCACCGTTGTATAATGGGGCAAATCTATATGTTAATAACAGCATTGTAACGAATCTTAAAATACCAAGCTCTGTAACTCAACTTAATCCATATTCCTTTTATGAATGTAAAAGCTTGATAAGTGTAACGATTTCAGACGATGTTACAAGAATCGGTACAAATGCATTTGGTCTTTGCAGTAATCTAAAGAGCGTTTGTTTTTCCTCGAACAGCAACCTTAGCTATATTGATATGTATGCTTTTGATATTTGTTCAAAACTAACCGATATAACTATTCCCAAAAGTGTAAAAAGTATTGGAAATTGCGCTTTTCGTAACTGTGACAGTTTAAAAAACGTTTATATAGAAAGCATTGAAGATTGGTGTAACATATCGTTTTATCACGAGTATTCTAACCCTCTTTATTATGCATACAACCTCTATCTTGATGGAGAACTTATTAAAGAAATAGAAATCCCCAATGGAGTCAAAAATATTCCTTTTTATGCTTTTAGTTGCAAAAACATTGAGAGTGTAACAATTCCGAGTGGAATAACCAGCATTGGCGCTTCTGCTTTCTACGGTTGCAGTAATCTTTTACGAGTAAACATACCTGATGGTGTTACAAGTATAAGCGAATCTATGTTCAATTCGTGTAGTAATCTTACGGATATAGAGATTCCCAAAAGTGTAACAAGCATAGGCAGCAATGCCTTCAATGGATGTAACAGTCTTACAAGTATAAAGATTCCAGACAGTGTAACAAGTATAGGTCATAGTGCATTTTATAACTGCAGCAGTCTCGTTTATGTAGACCTTTCCTTAAATTGCAAGCTCAAAAAAATAGATTCCCACACCTTCTCTAACTGTAATAGTGTTAAAGAAATTTGTATTCCCGACGGAGTGACCGATATCGGAGACGGCGCGTTTCAAAATTGTAGCAGGTTGATGAAAATAACTATTCCAGATCAGGTTACGAACATTGGACAGAGCGCCTTCTATAGTTGCGCAAGCATTTCTAAAGCAACGATCGGAAAGGCGGTGACAACCATTGGCGCTCATGCGTTTTACAATTGCCGTGCTCTTACGAGCATTGTTGTTGAAAGTAATGTAACAAGCATAAATAATTCTGCATTCTACGGTTGTTATAAGCTCGTAGAAGTAATAAACGAATCATCACTAAACATAGTTGCAGGCTCAACTGATAATGGGTATGTAGCATATTATGCAAAAGAAGTGCATAACGGTGATAGCAAGGTAGTAGATAATGGCGATTACATTTTCTATTTTTATAACGGAGTAAATTATCTCCTTGGACATATAGGAAATGATAATAATCTTACGCTTCCCGAAAATTACAATGGCGAGAATTATGAAATTTATAAATACGCGTTCTATAATTGTGACAGCCTTACGAGCGTGACAGTTGGTAACAGCGTAACGAGCATCGGCAATTATGCGTTCTATAGTTGCGACAGCCTTGCGAACGTAACAATCGGCAACAGTGTAACGAGCATCGGTGAGCTTGCGTTTGGAGCGTGTGGAAAACTCCTTGAAATAATAAATAAATCCTCGCTCGATATAGTTGTCGGTTCTTCTAATCATGGTTATATAGCCTATAATGCACTCGAAGTGCACAATGCAGAAAGCAAGATGATACACAATGATGACTATCTCTTTTATACATACAATGGCATAAATTATCTTGTTGGGTATGTGGGGAGAGAAACCGATGTCGTGCTCCCAGAGAGATTTAATGATGAAACCTATGTAATTCATAATAATGCGTTTTATGAAAAGAACTTGAAAAGCATTGTGCTTTCGGACGGAGTAACAAGTATTGGAAATTCTGCATTCTACAATTGTGTAAATCTAGAGAGCGTTGAAATACCTAATAGTGTAATCAATATTGGTGGTGCAGCATTCTACCATTGTAGAAGTCTTGCAAAAATTAATATCCCTGACAGTATAACAAATATAGAATATGATATGTTTTTAGGGTGTAGTAGTCTCACGGATATTATCATACCAAGCGGTGTTACACAAATAGGAAGTGGAGTATTTAGAGAGTGCGATAGTCTGAAGACGATAATCATACCTAACGGTGTTACGGTAATTAATAGTTATGCGTTCCAGGATTGTGATAATCTTAAAAGCATATTAATTCCTGAAAGTGTATTGGAGTTAAAATCATCAGCTTTTAGTGGTTGCAGATCTTTGGAATATATTGGATTTTCCGCGAATAGCAAATTGTCGACCATAGGATACGGTGCGTTTCGGGACTGTACTTCCTTGACGAATATAAAAATTCCTGACGGCGTGACAACCATAGATAGTTATGCATTTGCTGGATGCAGTGAGTTGTATAGTATAACCATTCCTAAAAGTTTAGCGAATATTTATAGTTCCGCATTTCAAGATTGCAAAAACATTAAAAAAGTATATATAAACGATATAGGAATGTGGTGCAATATTTATTTCCATGATTCAAGCTCAAACCCGTTGTGGAATGGCGCAGATCTTTTAATAAATGGAATTTTAGTGACCGATGTGATTGTTCCAAACACAGTAACCCAAATTGGAAGAAATGCGTTTTACGGTTGCAATAGCATTAAGAGCTTTGTTATACCCAGTAATGTAAAAAGCATAGGTGGATTTGCGTTCAAAAATTGTGTTAACCTTGTGAATGTAACAACTTCGAGTGGTCTTACAGAAATCGGTCAAAGCTCATTTGAAAACTGCTCTGGATTGAAAACAATTAACATTCCCGATAGCGTAACAAAAATTGGTACAAGCGCGTTTAAAAATTGTGTCGATATTACAAGTATTAGCCTTCCATACAATGTCAAAAGCATCGGTAATGAAGCTTTTTCAGGATGCAGTAATCTTGTGAAAATTAACATTCCCGATGGGGTTACATCAATTGGCTATCAAACTTTTTACAATTGTAGTAGCCTTTCGAGTGTAGAGATCAGTACAAACAGCAAAATCACGAGTATTGGTAATGATGCTTTTGTAGGCTGTATAGGACTTACAAGTATAACTATTCCCGCAAATGTCACAAGTATAGGTACCGTTGCGTTCTCTGGGTGCAACAAATTGGTTGAAGTAATTAACTGTTCTTCACTTGACATAGTTGAAGGTAGTTCTAATTATGGATATGTAGCATATTATGCAAAGGAAGTACACTCGGGAGCGAGTAAGATAGTAAATAAGGATGGGTACCTCTTCTATACCTATGACGGTGTAAACTATCTTCTTGGCTACGCAGGAGAAGATATAGAGCTTATACTTCCTGAAAGTTATAACGACAAGAATTATGAGATTTATAAGTATGCGTTTTCAAATTGCGTCAAGCTCAAAAGTGTAAGCATCCCAAGTAGTATAAACAGCATTCCCGAATGGGCATTTAAAGATTGTAGTAATCTAACTGTGGTTATCATTGAGAACGGAGTAAAAATCATCGATGACTATGCGCTATACAATTGCGATAGCCTGACAAGCATAATAATCCCCGACAGCGTAACAAGTATCGGCGAATATGCGTTATACAATTGCAATAGCCTTAAGAACGTAACGATTCCCAGCAGTGTAACGAGTTTGGGACGTTATGCATTCTACAGCTTTTACGGTGTGACGAGCGTAATATTCGAGAATACAGAAGGCTGGTGGTGTTCGAGTAGCGCTTCTGCAACGAGTGGCACGACTATTCCCGCGGCAGATCTTGCGGAACCCGCAACCGCGGCAAAGCACCTGTCTTCAATTTACTACAATTACTACTGGAAATGCACTAAATGATCCTCACAAAATTCGACAGCAGCAGGCTTCAATCTGCTGCTGTTTTTCTACATATTGGATTTATTTCTCCAAATCCATTTTCCAAAAGACAAAGAGAGCTAAATTGCCGTTATCGGCAAGATAACTGTCTGAAATAATGCAAAAAGCAGAGATATTTTGCCGTTATCGGCAAGATAATTGGCTGAAATAATGCAAAAAGCATAGATATTTTGCCGATAGCGGTATATCCGGGAAAAATGTGCTTTTTAAAATTACTCCTCAAAATCCTTTTTCCTTGTGCGGAAGAGGATTTTTTCATTACGGCGGGGCGGAAGGGCACGAGGGGGTAGGCTTCTCCCTCGGGAGAGGCTCCTGCGTAGCAGGTGGTGAGGTGTAGAATGCGGAGCATTCGTATCTTATAAAAGCAAGGAATAACGCCACTGCGGTGGCTACACCTCATCCGTCGCGTTCCGCGCCACCTTCTCCTAAAGGCGAAGGCGTTATTAATCCCGCTTCTGCGGGGGTACTTAACAGTTGCATGGCTGAGAGACCAATCTAAAACGCATTCCTTGCGTAGTCGGTAACATTTAGGGTTTTACCCGAAACCACCGGCACGGCTGCCGGTCATGACTATATCCCTTACTCCTCAAAATCCTTTTTCCTTGTACGGAAGAGGATTTTTTTCATTACTGCGGGGCGGAAGGGTACGAGGGGGTAGAGGTAATGGAGTCTGCCGAAGACGGTATTGTTGGTTGCAACGGCGATGACGAAGACGAGCATACCTAGGGCGAAGCCCCACACGCCGAGGAAATAGACGAGCGCTAGGGTTAGCATACGCATAAACTTGAAGGCGTAGCCGAGCTCGTAGTTCTGCTGGGCGAAGTTTGCAATGGCGACGAACGCCATATAGAGTATCACGTCCTCGCATAGCCACCCGACGCCGACGGCGAAGTCGCCGAGCAGGAGCGCTCCGACGACAGAGAGCGAGTTCGAGAGCATATCGGGGGTGTTCATTGAGGCTATCTTCAGTCCGTCGATAGCGAGCTCGGAGAGAAATAGCTGGAGGATTATCGGGATAAACCCGGGCTCGTCGGGGACGAGAAATTTGAGGGTGTCGGGGAGCATTTCGGCGTATTCTATGCACAGATACCAAAGCGCCGTGACGACAACCGAGAAGATAAGTATCAGCGTCCTTATGATGCGGAGGTACGTACCCGTCAGGGGTGGGAAGTAGTAGTCGTCGGTTTGTTGGAGATAGCTGAAAATTGAGGTCGGGAGTATCATCACCTGCGGCGATGTGTCGCATATCA
>JAZSIJ010000066.1:0-15688 GCA_045533755.1 Eubacteriales bacterium
TCCCCTATCGTAGATAAGGAAATTGAAGAATATTTGGCAACCAGGGAATTGAACCTTTGTGCCACTACTGACGGGGCATCTGCATATAAGGATGCGGAGCTTGTCATTATTTCAACGCCCACAAACTACGATCCAAGCAAGAACTATTTTGATACATCTTCTGTTGAAGCCGTAATTGAACAAGTAATAGAGGTTAATCCCGATGCCGTTATGATCGTAAAATCCACGGTTCCCGTTGGCTTTACGGAAAAGGCAAGAGAAGAGTTTTGTTGCGACAATATCCTATTCAGTCCTGAATTTCTTCGCGAGGGCAAAGCTCTTTATGATAACCTCTATCCTAGTCGTATTATTGTCGGTGTTCCCGTTCGCAATAAGCGGCTCGAGAAAGCTGCTGAAACGTTTGCCGGTCTTCTTAAAGACGGAGCAATTAAAGAAGACATTGAGGTTCGCTACATGAACCCTACTGAAGCGGAAGCCGTGAAGCTGTTTGCCAACACTTATCTTGCGCTCCGTGTTAGCTTTTTTAACGAGCTTGATACCTATGCCGCTGTGCGCGGGCTTGATACGAAATCCATTATTGAAGGTGTAGGACTTGATCCTCGTATCGGTTCCCATTATAACAACCCATCCTTTGGTTACGGTGGTTACTGTCTACCCAAGGATACAAAGCAGCTCCTTGCCAATTACAATGATGTTCCGCAGAATATTATCTCTGCCATCGTTGCTGCAAATGGTACCCGTAAGGACTTTATCGCCGATCAAATTATTGCAAAGCATCCGAAACTTGTCGGCGTGTACCGCCTTACCATGAAAGCGGGGTCAGACAACTTCCGTCAATCATCTATCCAGGGTGTTATGAAGCGCATCAAGGCAAAAGGTATTGAAGTTGTGATCTACGAACCTACAATGAAAGAGAATGCCTTTTTCAACAGTCGTGTGATTCGTGATTTGAACGAATTTAAAAAAATATCCGATGTTATTATAGCGAATCGTTACCATGAGGATATATCCGACGTGTTAGATAAAGTATACACAAGAGACCTGTATTTCAGAGATTGAAGAGGGGATATTATGACGGCATACGAAGCGTTTGAACATACTTATAAAAGGACACCGCAGTATACAGCTTTTACTCCATACCGAGTTTGTCCTCTCGGTGCACATAGCGACCATCAGCTTGGAAAGATAACCGGATTTGCTATCAACAAGGGCATACACATAGCCTACGGACCAAAGGAAAACGGCGTTGTTGAGGTGCAGTCGCTTCAGTTCGATAAGCGCGCGCAGTGGCACGTTTCGTCTGCTCCAAGCAAGCCTGAGGGCGATTGGGCAGACCATTTAAGAGGAGCAACTATAGCACTTGACAAACGCTATCCTCTGAGGCGCGGACTTTGCGCGGTTATTGAAGGAGAGCTTCCGATAGGAGGTCTTTCTTCCTCGGCGGCGGTCATTATTACGTTTCTTTCGGCGCTTTCCAAAATGAACGGTATATCGCTTACTCCGTCGGAGCTTATAGCGATTTCAAAGGAAGCCGAAAATAAATACGTCGGCGTTTCCTGCGGAAAGCTTGACCAGTCCTGTGAGGTATATTGCCGTAAAAATCATCTTCTTTATATGGATATGCAGGATGATAGCTACGAGCTTATTCCCGAGTCTCCCTCAATGAAGCCGTATAAGATTGCAATATTCTTTAGCGGTCTTGAGAGAAGTCTTGCAGGGTCGGCATTTAATATGCGCGTTGACGAGTGCAGAAGCGCCGCCTATGCCTTGAAGGCTTACGCAGGGCTTCCTTACGGAAAATTTGAGGAAACTAATCTCCGCGACGTTCCGTACGAGGTATTCTTGGATCATAAGGATAGGCTGCCTCTGAATTGGCGTCGTCGCGCAGAGCATTGGTATAGCGAATATGACAGAGTTTGTCAGGGTGCAGAGGCGTTTAGACGCGGCTACATTGAAGAGTTTGGAAGGCTCTGCTTTGAGAGTGGATACAGCTCGATACATAATTGGGAAACCGGATCTCCGGAGTTAATTAAGCTTTATGAGATTATGACCGAAACAGAGGGTATTTACGGCGGTCGTTTTTCGGGAGCCGGCTTCAAGGGCTGTTGCCTTGCACTGATCGATCCCGATTACGAGAAGAGTATTATTGAAAAGGTAACGAGAGAATACTTGAAGGCCTTCCCGCATCTTATGGGCAAGTATTCGGTACACATTTGTGAAAGTGCGGACGGAGTAAAATTATGAAATGCTTGATTTTAGCGGCGGGATACGCGACCCGTCTTTATCCTCTTACAGAGAATTTTCCGAAGCCTCTTTTGAGCGTCGGAGATAAAACTATTCTCGATTGGCTGGTTGATGATATAGACATGGCAGGATTTGTCGATGAATATATAGTTATATCAAACCACAAGTATGCCGAGCATTTTGATAAATGGGCGAAATCCAAAGCGCAAAAAATAACTGTCGTTGATGACGGAACGTCCACCAACGAAACAAGGCTTGGCGCGGTAAAGGATATTCAGTTCGCAATAGAAAAGCTGTCTCTCGACGACGATATGCTGGTTATTGCGGGAGATAACGTCCTTGATTTCAGTCTGACGCGATTCATTCGCTATGCAAAAGAGAAAAAGACATCCTGCATTATGCGCTACTACGAGCCCGAGCATAAGAAGCTTTTGAAAACCGGTGTGGTTGACGTAGATGAAAACGATAAGGTTGTTTCGATGACCGAAAAGTCGCCGAACCCGGCAACCCATTGGTGCTGTCCTCCCTTCTATTATTATACAAAAGAGGACGCCCGTCTTGTAAAAGAGGGAATAAGCGAGGGCTGCGGCACCGATGCTCCGGGTAGTTATATCGCTTGGCTTTGTACAAAAACCGACGTTCACGCAATGGAAATGCCGGGAAGAAGGTACGATATTGGCAACCTTGAGAGCTATGAGCAGGTCAAAGCTGACTATAAGGGAATAGTCGTATAATAAAAATTCATATATAAATCAATTTAGCTTAAAAATAGAAATGAGGCAGAGCTACGGCTTTAAAAAAGCCATTTGACTCGCCTCGTTTTTATATTTTAACATAATATTAATAAATTTTCTTAAAATCGTTGATTTCTATGATGTGTAGTGCTATAATAAGTATAACTTTATTTTTAGAGGAGAATTAATATGAGAGGTCTACTCCGCGTTCTCGGAATCTTCCTTGCGCTCTTGCTTGTGTTTGTTCTGGGCTTCCTTTCCTGTATTGGTGCTATAGTAGGCGCAGGCTACTATGCGTATACCAACGTTTCTGTGGACAAATTGGAGGAAATGGGGATAATTAATATTGATACTGACCAATTTCTCGATATTTCCGCCGACGTTTCGCTTACCGCATTAACGATAGAGGGACTTGTTAATGAAATAACAGAATTGACCGCGATGGGAGACACGGTGAGTGTCGATTTTCTAATCAACCGATACGGTTTAAAGCTCACCGACGAAATTCTTGCATACATTCCCGATGGAATACGAGAGCTTCCGCTTAGCAGAATGCTTTCTGCGGACGGATTCAACGAGGTGCTCGCGGCAGTCGATGTTTCGTACATATACCAGTACATTCCGGACGGGATACTTTCGGAGCCTATTAAGGCACAGCTTGCAGATAAAACATTTCTTGACGTCGTTGCGTTTGACCTGGGGTATCTTCTTGACGGTGTTTGCGTCGGCTACGTTCTCGGTGTAAATTACGAGCTCGTTGATGGCGAATACTCAGTAGTCTTCGCAGACCCCGAGAACCCCACCTTGTTCGAGCTTCTTGCACCGGTTGAAATCGGTACGATTTTAACAGAGCTCAGCTCAGGCGGTGACGTTGTATCTGCCGTTACTGCGAATATCGGTGACGTCATGCTCGATTCCTTGCTTAACACAGTGATTCAAACGGAAGGACTTTTGTTGTCCGGACTGACCGGTGAGCTAACCATATCAGATATCATAGTAGTTGATAATTCTACCGGCATGAGCATGATAGATGTTAACGCTCTGTTTAGCGGGCGTACGCTTGGAGATTTGCTTGACTATACGCCCGTTTACAGCAATGACGTTATCATTGATTGGCTGGACGCCAATGGAGAACCCGTCGTGGGAGTCATGAGAGGGATGGCTGGTGCCGATCTTAGCGAGGTGATAACCGAAGGATTTGACTTCGTATCCTTGGTTTCTGACGTTTACATCGGAGATGTACTCGAGTATAGACCCGTTTATGACGCAGATGGCGTTATTGCAGAATGGGTAGATATTAACGGCGAGCCTGTTACGGGTATGTATAAGAATTTTTCTTCTCAAAAAATCAGCGACCTCACCGACGGCGGATTTAGCATTGAAAAGGTGCTTGGAGATGATGCCACGCTCGGAGAGATTCTTGGTTATACCTACGATAGTGAGGCGGAAGAATGGCTTGATGAAAACGGAGAGGCTCTTGAGGGTCCCTTGCTTGCATTTGCCGACCTCACCTTTACCGATATCAGTAACAGCGATAGCGTAACCCAAGAGTTCGAGGAAATTAAGATTGCCGAAATTCTCGGATACAAAAACGTCGATGGCGTATGGATGAACGGCGACGTTGAGCTCGAAGGAATAATGAAGGTTCTTGCCGATAAGACGGTAGGTTCTCTTGACGATGAGCTTGACCAAATAAAATTTGGCGAGGTTATGGGATATACCTATAATGAGTCGGACGGACTCTGGTACAAGGACGGAGAAGAGATGCGTGGCATCGAGGCTACATTCGCAGATCTGTGCGTCGAGGAGCTTTCCGACAGCGATCTCATAGTTGATAAGGTTCAACAGCTTACGGTTGGCGAGCTTCTCGGATATGAGCTTGTAGACGGAGTTTGGATGCAGGACGGTGCCGAGCTTGAGGGTATAATGAAAATTATCGCCGACCATAAGATAGAAAGTCTTGCAAGCGACATCGAGGACATTCGTCTTGGCGAGGTTATGGGATATACCTATGATGAGTCCGAAGGACTCTGGTACAAGGACGGAGCGGAGATGCATGGCGTAAAGGCGGCATTCGCTGATCTGTGTCTTGACGAGCTTACCGACGGCGACCTTATAATTGATAAGGTTCACGAGCTTACGATGGGTGAGATTCTCGGCTACGACCTTGTAGACGGAGTTTGGATGCAGGACGGTACCGAGCTCGAAGGAATAATGAGGGTTCTTGCCGATAAGACAGTAGGTTCTCTTGACGATGAGCTTCATCAAATAAAATTCGGCGAGGTTATGGGATATACCTATAATGAGTCCGACGGACTTTGGTACAAGGACGGAGAAGAGATGCATGGCGTAAAGGCGGTATTCGCCGATCTGCGTATTGACGAGCTTACCGATGGCGACCTCATAATTGATAAGGTGCAAGAGCTTACGATGGGTGAAATTCTCGGATATGAGCTTGTAGACGGAGTTTGGATGCACGACGGAACCGAGCTCGATGGTATCATTAAAATTCTCGCCGACCATAAGATAGAGACTCTCGCAAGCGACGTTGAGGACATTCGTATTGGTGAGATTATGGGATACGATGACAGCACGGGAGTCTGGATGAAGGATTCGGAGGAAATCGGCGGCGTTATGGCTGCTTTCGCGGATCTTAAAATCAACGAGCTTTCGGATAGCGACCTCTTTACAGATAAGTTGAAGTCGGTTTCTCTTGCCGACGCTCTCGGCTACGAGCTTTCAGACGGCGTTTGGATGCTGTACGGCGAGCCTGTAGAGGGTATTATGGCAGTTCTTGCTGATAAAAACATCGGAGATATCAGTACAGAGACGGGAAAAATTAAGATTGGTGAAATTATAGGATACACCAACGTTGACGGAAAATGGTACAAGGACTCCGAGGAGCTTAGCGGAGTTTTGGCTGCCTTTGCCGATCTTACTGTGAACGAAATGTCGGATTCCGATAAGGTTTCTGAGAAAATCAAGACGGTTAAGCTGGCTGATGCTCTTGGCTACACCAAGGTTGGAGACGTTTGGGTGGACGAGAATAACCGCCCCATAGAGGGAGTAATCAAAACGGTTGCCGATTCTCCGATAGGAGACGTGAATGAGACAATCAATTCCGCGCCTCTTGGCGAAATTCTCGGCTATGAAAAAATAGGGGACGCTTGGTATAACGGAGAAGAGAAGCTTTCGGCTCTTATCTGCAAGATTGCCGACTGCAATCTGAAGGAGTTGAATAAGGAGCTTGAAGAGCTATGCGTTGAAGACGTATTCGATACCGAGGATTTGAATAGCGGATTCCTTAAGTTAGCAAATCCCACTTGGACTCTTACGGAGCTCGGCGGAAAGATGAATGATACGTTTGCATTGACAACTATGGGTGAGTATTACGCTGATAATATTATCACCATAGATGAACAAACTGTTTTAACGCTTGATCTTCTTGCGCCAGAATGGAGACAAAAGACGATAAACGAATTTATTCCTTATCTTATTGAGGCACTTGTGCCTTAAAAAACGAGGTGGGGCTGAGTCAATTGCCTATTTAAAGGTCTTGGCTCAGCCCCTTTAATATTCTTGCCGGTTTTCTTCATATAATTATATATGAAAACGATTCTTGCCGTCTTCGGCACACGCCCCGAAGCAATTAAGATGTGTCCGCTCGTGAAGGAGCTTGAGACACGGAGAAATTTAAAAACCGTCGTTTGTGTAACGGGTCAGCACAGAGAAATGCTGGATGAGGTACTTGACGTATTTGGTATTGTTCCGGATTATGACCTCTCGATTATGAAGGAGGGACAGACACTCTCAGACCTGACAATTGATGTGTTGAATGGTATCAATATAATTCTTAACAGGCTAAATCCCGACCTCGTGCTCGTGCACGGTGACACCACTACGGCCTTTGCGGCGGCACTTGCTTGTTTTTACAAACGAGTTCCGGTTGGGCACGTTGAGGCAGGACTGCGCACCTACAACCTGCAGAGCCCTTATCCCGAGGAATTCAACCGCCAAGCAATTTCAATAATCTCGAAATTTAATTTTGCACCCACGGCATGTGCCGGCGAGAATTTACTGCGAGAGGGAATAAGTCATGATAGCATTTACGTCACCGGAAACACCGTCATAGACGCGCTCAAAAGCACCGTTCGCGAAGAATACACTCACCCCGAGCTTGAGTGGGCGAAGGACAGTCGGCTCGTTATGATAACCGCACACCGCCGAGAAAGCCTTGGTGAGCAAATGTACAATATGCTTCGCTCGGTTCGT
The DNA here is from genome assembly GCA_045533755.1 of Eubacteriales bacterium. Taxonomy (GTDB): domain Bacteria; phylum Bacillota; class Clostridia; order Oscillospirales; family CAG-272; genus UBA1740. The sequence goes on from JAZSIJ010000066.1 coordinate 7,251, forward strand.
CAGGTAATAGCGGAGCATTCAGATGTGAAAGCAATATTCCCGGTGCATAAAAATCCCGGAGTCCGAGCGATTGTCAACAAGGCACTTGGCGGTTGTGACAGAATTCGTCTTATCGAGCCTCTTGCCGTAATTGATTTTCATAATTTTCTTGCAAGAAGCTATATGATACTTACCGATTCGGGCGGAGTTCAGGAGGAAGCTACAGCTCTTGGCAAGCCAACACTCGTGATGCGTGACACTACCGAGCGTCCCGAGGGAATAGAGGCGGGAACGCTGAAGCTCGTTGGTACTGACCGGAGGGGCATCTATGAGAATTTCAAGCTATTGCTTGAAAGTGAAGCCGTCCATCAGTCAATGTCAAAGCCAACCGGTTCTTACGGCGACGGCTCAGCCTCGAAGCGTATAGCCGATATTATTGAAAAAACAGCACATAAAAAAATAAACTGATAAAAAGAATATTGACATTCGCCGATAATTACGCTATAACATAAATATATAACGAAAATGTGTTATATAAAAAGCAACAGGGGGTCAATATGGCTTACAAAAAATTTCAATCTACAAGACAACTTAGTGAAAGAGAAATGCTTGAGAGAAATTACAATCAGGCAAGGCTGAATCTTCTGATAGTTGTGATAGCTACGCTTGTAAACGTGGTTTTGGCTCTTGTAAGCAGCGATACTTACTTTTTGTTCACCGCTACGATACCCTATCTTTTGGTCTCCCTTTCTATGCTCTTATGCGGATACTATCCTCCCGAGTATTACGAGGGTGAGCTTGCAGGAATGCAGGTTCTTCCCGGCGGAGTTTTGATAGCGGCAGTAGTTGTTTCGGCTGTCATTATAGCACTCTACGCGCTGGCGTATTTCCTTTCGAGTAAGGGCAGAGTAGGTTGGCTAATCTTTGCGCTTGTGTTCTTCGGTATTGATACGCTTACGCTTATTGGCAACTATGGCATATCAATTGACATGATGCTTGACTACGCCTTCCACGCATGGATAATAGTAATACTTGTTCAGGGAATAAGAAACCACTATAAGCTCAAGGCACTTCCCGAGGAGGTCCCGGTTTCTGCGGAGGGCGAGGAGACGCCCGTTGATACTATGCCCATTAGAATTGCCGATATGAGCGTCAAGCACAGAGTGCTTTTAGAAGTCGACGTAAACGGAAAGCACATTGTTTACCGCAGGGTTAAGAAAACCAATGAGCTTGTTATCGGTGGCCACGTTTACGATGAGTATGAGGCTCTTATGGAATTTCCTCACACGCTGACGGCGGTAATTGACGGACACGTTATTGAGGCGGGAATAAGCTCGGGTAGCCAAAGCTTCATAACGGTTGACGGAGAGCTTGTTGCTAAAAAAATGAGATTCATATAACAAAAAAGCATAAAAGGTAGCCGCAAAATTCGGCTACCTTTTACTATAATCATTATAATGTTACATAGCAAAAAATAAGCAGCATCCCAAGAAACGCAAAGTTAAATACTGAAAACTTCAAAAGATAACTTCCCGCCTTGCCGGGATTTGTGCTTGTGTAGGAACGGAAGGTAATAAGGCTGGCGAGTGAAGCAATCAGCGTTCCCGCACCGCCAATATTTACGCCCAGCAGCAGCTCACGGTAATTGTCGGTAAACTGCGAGAGGAGTATCGCTGAGGGGACGTTGCTTATCACTTGGCAGGAAAGTGTACTAACCAATAGAGTGCTTCCCTCCAAAATTGAGGAGAAAAAGTCGCTCACGGCATCTATCCGTCCCATGTTCCCCGAAAAAATGAAGAAGAAAACAAAGGTTAAAAGCAGACCGTAGTCCACGTTCAAAAGCGCGCGTCTGTCAAGAAAGAGAAGTGCGAGCGGTATCACTATCAGTCCGACAATATAAGGAATGCCGCGGAAAACGATAAGTATAGAGAGCAGAAAGAGAATAAGATATACTATAAGCCTTGGTATCGGTGTGTTGTATCCGTCCTCCTCCAGCTTCAAGGGCTCGGGCTTTACAAAAATAAAGCAACAAATAGTTATCATTGCCACCGACAGAAGAAAGGGCGGAAGCATTATAAGGATAAATTCGCCGTCGGGAATATTGAATTTTGAGTATAAATACAAATTCTGTGGATTTCCAAACGGTGTCAGCATACCGCCGAGGTTGGCGGAAATGTTCTGCATTATGTAGGTAAACGCCATATATTTTTCCTTGCCAGTCGTGTGAAGAACGAAAAAGCCGAGCGACAAAAAGGTCAGAAGCGCCATATCGTTGGCAATAAGCATAGAGCCAATGAAGGTGATATAGACGAGAGCGAGAACTGCAAGGCGGAGATTTCCAAATTTCTCTACTATCTTTTTTGCAAGAGTGTAAAAAAATCTGATGTTACGAAGGGCGCATACTACCGCCAGCACGCAGAAAAGACAGGTGAGCGTCTTGAAGTCGAAATAGCCGAGATACTCGGCGTCTGGCGGAACGAAAAACATAGTAATAAGCGCTGCCAATGCCGCAATAAACGTAACCGCGTTGTTTCTCAAAACCGCAACAATGAATTTTGCTTTATTAAACACGTCACTCACTTCTCCCGTAAAAATATGCATTTTAACCCTCTGTCTTAAACAACAAAGCCGTGCTTTCTAATTATATCACTTTTTTTGGAAAAATCAATATCATTTTGCAAAATATATGGTATTACTTATAGATGAAAATCTGTTTAAATATTGACTTTTGGTTTGCATTATGCTATTATAATTTCAATTACAAAAAGCCCCGAGGAGTTCTCCTCGGGGCGAAAGGAATCCTTATTCCTCGATAAGCTTTCTGACAGAAGCGCAAACCAACTGAACCGAGCCTTCTATACCTAGTGTTGAGGAGTTGATTAGCATATCGTAATTATCGAACTTTCCCCATTTACTTCCGGTATAAAAATTATAGTATGAAGCACGGCGCTTGTCGGTTTTGTTAATCACGTCAACAACCTGCGTTGGCTTTACCTCGGGGTGTCTTTCCAAAACGCGAGCCTGTCTGTGCTCAAGGTCACCGTAAACGAAGAGCCTGAAGACGTTTTCCTCGTCTCTCAAGACGTAGTCGGCGCATCTTCCGATTATAACGCAGCTGCCGTTTTTTGCATACTCCTTGATAGCCTCGGACTGAAGTATAAAGAGCTTATCGTTAAGAGGCATTTTATATCCGAAATGCATAGCGCCCCCAAGAACGTTAGAGCCCATAGCGAGAGTGTAGAGCAGGCTGTTAGCTGCCGATTCATCTATGTTCTTAATAATCTCGGTATCAAGACTGCCCTTTGAGGCAGCGTCGGTTATGAGTTCCTTGTCATACAGCGGAATACCAAGCTCCTTCGCGATTTTTTCGCCTATCTCGCGCCCTCCGCTTCCGTATTGTCGCGCGACGGTTATAATAATCTTTTTTGCCATAATTCGCTCCTTAATCTTATTACCGTATACATTATATCAAAAAAAGTGCGATTTGTAAATAGTTTTTTGTCGATTTCAACAATTTAACTTGAAAATTACCTAAAAATATGGTAAAATAAACATAGAAAATCAAAACGGAGAAAAAATGAAATTAGCAAGATCAGAGCTGATAACCGAAATAGATGCTTATGCCCAGAACGTGCTCGGCATATCTGTAATGACGCTTATGGAGAGAAGCGGAGAGGCGGTGGCATCGGTCGTCCGTCACAGAGTTAAGCCGGGCGGCAAGGTAATTATCCTAGCCGGAAAAGGAAATAACGGCGGCGACGGATATGCGGCGGCAATAAATCTTATGAAGGATTACGACGTCAAGGTCATTGACGTTTTTGACGCAGGACAGAGAACCGAGGAGGGAAGGCACTTCCTTGAGCAATTTAAAAGTCTTGGCGGAAGCCTCGAAGCATTGGTTCTTACAGAAGACAAAAAAGAAGAGATAAGAAGGGCTGACTGTATCGTTGACGCTGTTTTCGGTACGGGCTTCAGGGGAGAAATACCAGAGCTTGTGAAGGAGCTTTCCATAGTTATTTCCGAGTCGCTCGGAGCACAGAAAATAGCGGTAGACGTTCCTATCGGGGTTGACGCTGACGACGGAAGCGTTGAGCCGTGCGCCTTCTCGGCGACGGCTACCGTTGAGCTTTGCTTTATTAAGCCCGGAATAGTATCCTATCCCGCGAGAAGCTACGTCGGCGAGATTATCTTCGACGATCTTGGACTGCCTCGCCCGGTCATAAGAGAGCACTTCAAGGATCGACTTCGCTATGCTCTTGCGGATAGTAAATGGGCGACCGAAACCCTGCCTCTCCGCGAGGAAAACTCTAACAAGGGCACGTTCGGAAAGCTTTTGCTCATTACGGGAAGTCCTCGTTACCGCGGCGCGGGAAGGCTCTCTCTTTCGGCGGCGCTTCGTGGGGGAGTCGGACTGGTTACCTATCTTGGTGACACAGCTCTTACTGAGGAGCTCTCCTCGGAATATCCCGAGGCAATCTATAAAACTATGACTATGGGAGATAAGCTTACCGATGACGGTATAAATGAAATTGCCGAGCTTTCGACAAAGCATACGGCAACGCTAATCGGCTCGGGCTCGGATAATACCGACGGACTTGCAAGGCTCACGAAAAGACTTCTCGCAACCGAAGGCGGCACGCTTATCCTAGACGCTGATGCCATAAATGCACTTTCTGAGAAAAGAGAGGAGGGAAAAGCTGCCATCAAATCGGCAAAACGCCCGGTAATACTTACTCCTCACCCCCTGGAATTTGCAAGACTGTCGGGGCTTGACGTAGCCTATGTTCAACTCAACAGAATGGAGGTTGCCATAGACTTTGCTGCAGAGCATAACTGTACCCTTGTCTTGAAGGGATCAGGCACACTAGTAACCGACGGAGATTACGTTTACGTTAATAATAGCGGCTCGTCTGCTCTTGCAAAGGCGGGCAGCGGCGACGTTCTCGCAGGACTTATCGGAGCGTTTTCCGCATTTATCAAAAATAATAACGAAGCCGCAGCACTCGCAGCGTTCTTCCACGGTAAAGCGGCAGATGCCTTGGCGAAGGAGCTTTCTACCTTTGGCGTCACCCCGTCAGATCTTCCTCTCGCTATAGCTAAGCAAATATCTATCATCGAAGAAAGACGAAAGTCAAAAGCAAAGCAAGACGCTTGATAGGTTCGATCGGCTTTTAAGTCTGAATTTCCAATAAAAAACGGCTCGAAAGAGCCGTTTTTTATTTAGACCCCGCTGCTTGCGAGATTCATTTTATATAGATATTCCGCCGCGTCGGCACGTGTGACCTTGCCTGAAATGTCGCTCTCGTCAAATATACCGAGCGTTGTCATTGCCGATACGCTGGAGCGAGCCCACACGGGAATTTCCTCGGAGGCGCCGTAGCTTGTTTCCTCCTCGGATTCCTTGACGTCCATTAGCTCCGACATGATTTTTGCCGCTTCGTATTTGGTTATTGCTTCGTTAGGGCGGAAGAGAAGCTTCCCTCCAACGAATGTTCCGTTCACGATGCCGGCTTTTTGTGCCGTTGCAACGTATCCCTTGAGGGAGGCGGGAATGTCTGCATCATCGTCAAAGTAGGAAGCCTTGAGCGTGGAATCAGCTCTTATACCAAGCGATTTCATAGCCATGGCAACGAACTCAGCGCGTGTCACTTCCTTGTCAGGAGAAAAATAAGTGTCGTCCCCGACGATGCTTCCGGACATAATGCCCATGGCCGTCATAGCGACCGCCGCACCGTATTCCTCGCGCTCTTGCATATCAATATATTCAGCCGAGCACATTCTCTCGACAATCTTAATATCTACCGTGACGGGCTTCGAATAATTTCCGTATTCATCGCGCACGACGTAGGAAAATTTATCGTATCCTATGAAGCTCTCCGTGGGGGTATATTTGTATTTTCCCATCTCCTCGTCGGTGAAAGAGAGAAGTCCGTTTTCGGGATATGAAATAATAATATACTCGGTAGCATCGCCCTCAGGGTCTGTGGCAGAGAGCCTGCCGTAAGCTGAAATTCCCGATTGAGAGGTAAGATAACCGCTTTCTGCCTCGGATTTAGGTGCGTAATTTACCTTTTCTATAAAGCGGAGCACACATTCAACCTCACCGCTGCCACCGCTTACCTCAAAGGTAAAACGGCTCTCGACAACCTCGCTTGATGCAGGAATAAAGACGAGAGAGCCTATGTGCTTACGCTTTATCGTCTGCCCCTCGGTGACGCGTCTGCCTGCAAAAATAAGAGTTCCCTCGGTAGATGACGGGAGAGTTTTGACTGTCACGGATTTAAAATCCGATATCGATAGAGCTGTTTTGAAATCGGTATCAGAAAATACGAGCTTTTGCCCGAAAAGCCCTGTTTTTATCAGCTTGACGTCGTTGGCGATTACCTCAACGCCTGAACCAAAATTAGCGCTGATAGAAAAACCGCCTATGCATGCTGTGATGACTGAAATCAATAGAAATAAAGAAAGCCATTTTTTCATTTTTCCATTCCTTCCCGGCGAAAAACGGTATGGATGCTTCTCGCTCGTCTGTTATTTTTGACGCGTAGCGACACTATTATGCATAAAAAGCAGTCAAACGCCTTGACAAAAAAACTCTCGTAGTGTAAAATGTAGTATAGTTATAAGAGAAGGAGAATATTCGTGTTCTTTCTGAAAATTGCCAATCTTACGGTGAGCATAGATAACCGTTATGAATACGTTCGGCGCGTGTGTCAGGAATATATGGCTCCGCCTACCGACGCCCCTGACATCGAGCTAGTTATGACCGATGAGGATATCCTGAGCGAGCCTCAGCCTGAGGATGTTACGCTCCCGCCTGCCATTCTTGAAAGCACGGCAGTATACCGTAAAATAGCCGAAAGGCTTCTTCTGTATGACGCCTTCGTTATGCACGGCTCTGTTATTGCGGTGGACGGTAAGGCATATATTTTTACGGCAAAGAGCGGGGTTGGAAAGACTACCCATACTCGCCTTTGGCTTGAGAAATTCGGCGAGAGAGCCCACGTCCTTAACGGCGACAAGCCGATTATCCGCTTCATAAACGGCACACCTTACGCCTGCGGCACACCCTGGCGCGGTAAAGAAAACTACGGCGTCAACGAAATGCTTGAGCTGTCGGGAATAGTGTTCTTCGGAAGAGGTGCGGAGAATAAAGCCTACCCAATGGAAAAGGAAGATGCATTTTTTGCTCTCTCGGGGCAAATATACCGTTCGCGCGACAAGGACGTGCTTTTGAAAACGCTCGCCCTTACGGATAGGCTCATATCATCTGTAAAGCTCGTGAGAGCCGAATGTAATATGGAAATCGAGGCGGCAGAGGTTGTCTATACCGCCCTCACCAAAAAGTAAAGGAAAAGGCGTTTGCACATTGAGTGCAAACGCCTTTAAAATATCAAAGCATAGACCTGCGAAGCTCCTCCCCGCTTTTTGCCGAGAGGTATGCAGGAGGGACGTCAAAGACGGTCTTGCAGCCCGAAGCACCCTCGCTTGCCATTCTGTAAGCAGCTCTCGCGTACGCGACAAGCACCGACGCCGTAAACTCGGGATTTGAGTCAAGCCTCAGACTGTATTCTATAACGTGCGAGTTCTCGCGGTCAAATCCGGTTACGCCGCTTCTTATAACCACACCGCCATGAGGTATACCGCCGTGCTCGGAAAGAAGCTCCTCCTCCGAGATAAAGTTAACCGTTGTGTCGTAGTCGGCAAAGTAGTTGGGCATCTCCTTTATCTCGCGCTCAATGCGAGCGCGGTCGGCGCCCTCTGCCGCAACGACGAAGCATTCTCTCGTGTGCTTTTCGCGTGTCGTGAGCGGGGGATTTTTGCCGGCTCTTACTGCCTCGAGCGCCGCCTCGACGGGCACGGTGTACTGCTTTGCATTCACGACGCCCTCAATGCGACGAATAGCGTCGGAGTGTCCCTGGCTTACTCCGCGTCCCCAGAAGGTGTAATCGTTGCCCTCGGGCAGAATTGCACTCGCATAAAGCCTGTTGAGCGAGAACATGCCGGGGTCCCAGCCAACCGAAATCATTGCAACCTTGCCCGATCTCTTCGCTGCCGAATCAACGGCACAGAAGTGCTCCAGAATCTTTGCGTGAGTGTCAAAGCTGTCAACAACGTTGAAGAGTGAAGCAAGCCTCGGTGTCTGCACGGGTAGGTCGGTAGCGCTTCCGCCACAGATTATCATTACGTCAATTTTGCCAACCATCTTCTCAGCATCGTCGGAGTGAAGCACCGGCACACCCTCGGTGCGAATGTTAACACTCGCAGGGTCACGCCTTGTGAACACCGCACAGAGCTCCATATCGGGATTCTGTCTGATAGCTGCCTCAACCCCGCGCGCCAGATTTCCGTAACCGTATATACCAATTCTAATGCTCATAAATTAACTCCTAAAAGAAAAATCTACCTAATTAAGTCGGAGGCCAAGCGGTCTTAGGAAGACAACCACTGGATTCAAC
>JAZSIJ010000031.1:0-3569 GCA_045533755.1 Eubacteriales bacterium
TTATTCTCACGTTCGCAAAGCGAACATATCACTTCGGCGTTGCCGAAATATCACTCGCCGTAGGCGAATATCACGCTCACGAGGTGAGCATATCACATTTATATCTTCTCGGGCGTCTGCATACAGATAAGCTCGAGCGCAGTTTTAAGGACGCGGTTTGCCGCCTTTGTGAGAGCTATACGCGAGGAGCGCTGTGCCTCGTCCTCACAATTTACTATCTTGCACTCGTGATAGAAGCGGTTGAATGCGGCGCAGAGGTCGAGGATATACCTTGTGACCGTGCTCGGCTCGTAGTCGTCTATCGCCGCCTTGACACGCTCGGGGAATAGAGCGAGCGTCTTGACGAGCTCGGTTTCCTCTGCGGTGAGGGGAGCGTCGGTCAATTCAGACTTCATTCCCTGTGCCTTTTCAAGCACCGAGCAGGTACGGGCGTAGGTGTACTGTGCGTAAGGACCTGTGTTTCCGTCGAAGGAAAGCGCGTCCTCCATCATAAAGTTGATGTCGCGCATACGGTTGTTCGAGAGATAGTAGAACACTATCGCGCCAACACCGACCTTCTCTGCTATTTTTTGGCACTCCTCCGGGTCGGGATGCTTTTCCTTCGTGATGTCGTAAACACGGCTTATCGCCTCGGCAAAGAGGTCTTTGAGAAGAATGACGTTGCCGGTTCTCGTGGCAAGCTTTGCTCCGTTGATGCTGACCGTGCCGTAGGGAACGTGGACAAGACTCTTATACCACTCGTAGCCCATAAGCTCAACGACCTTGAACCACTGTGCAAAGTGGAGCGACTGTGCCGCGCTGGTTACGTATATTGCCTTATCAAAGCCGTAGGTTTTCTTTCTATACACCGCGGCGGCGATGTCGCGCGTCGGGTAGAGGGTTGAGCCGTCGCGCTTGAGTATAAGGCAGACAGGCATATTCCATTTTTCGAGGTTGACGATGGACGCGCCGTCATCAATTTCAAGAAGTCCCATATTGCGAAGCTTCTCCACCTCGGCGGGCATTTTATCGGTGTAGAAGGACTCGCCCTTGTAGCTGTCGAACTCGATGCCGAGGAGCTTATATGTCTTCTGATACTCCTCAAGGCTGACCGACACAAACCAGCGCCAAAGAGCGAGATTTTCCTCGTCGCTGTGCTCAAGCTTTGTAAACTCGGCGCGCGACTCGTCGGCAAGCGTGGTAATTCCGCGCTCCTCCTCGTCCTTTATCTCGTTATTTATTCTGACGTAGAGCTTGACGAGCTCGTCAACTCCGCCCTCCTCTATGAGAGCCTTATCGCCCCACTTCTTGTAGGCGACGATAAGCTTACCGAACTGCGTACCCCAGTCACCGAGGTAGTTAATTCCGACACACTTGTAGCCTGCAAACTCGTGAAGAAGCTTCAGCGAATGACCTATGACCGTCGTGCCGAGATGTCCGATATGGAAGGGCTTTGCGACGTTGGGCGAGGAGTAGTCAAGAACGACGGTTTTGCCCTCTCCGTCGAGGGGTGAGCCGTATTTATCACCGAGCCTATCGACGTCGGAGATAACGCGCGCGGCAAATGCCGAGGCGTTTATTTTGAAATTAAGGTATCCGTTAACCGCCGAAACCTCCGAAAACTCCTCGCACTTAACAGAAGCGGCGAGGGTGTCGGCAATCTGCACGGGTGAGCGTCGGAGCGACTTCGAAAGCTTGAAGCAAGGAAGCGCTATGTCGCCCATCGAGCTGTCGGGCGGATACTCCAGCATTGCGTATATATCGGCACGGGAAAGAAGTCCGTCGCCGAAGCCTGTCTTTATTGCCTCCTCAAGAACGGCGGCGGTTTTGTTCTTTAATATAAGCATGTTTACCTCATTAAAGCGAATTTTTCATCTTTACGTATTTGCGCTCACCGCACTCGCTTTTGACCAGCCTTGCGGGAACGAAGGTTTCCATATTGAAGGCGTAGGCGAGAGCCGATTCAAGTCCGCCCTCGACGTAGAACTCTCCGTCGCACTCAAACACGGTAACCTCGGGAATGGCTATTCCCTCCTCAAGCATCGAGGCGCGCCTGTTAACCTCGGGGACATCTGCCTCGTCGTCGATGTAGTTAAGGCGTGAGGGCGAGATGTAAGTGCGCGCGAAGTCAGCGCCGGACTGCCACTCCTCAAAGGAAGCTATAATAATCTCGGCAATCTCATCCGGTGTCGCGTAGGTTGTATCAACTATAAGTGAGTAGTTGGAAAGATCCTTTATATCCACGCCGTACTGCTCCATATAGCGACGCTTCTCGCTTGCGCGGCGGTCGCGCGTGTCCTTGACGGTTTCCTCAAGGGTTGCTCTGTGCTCGCCCTCTCGGTTAGCGTTCATAATACGCAGCGCACCCGTTTCTATATCAATTGAAAGATAGACCTTGAACGTACCGCGCGTAAAGTGCCACGCCATGCGCGAATCTATAATCATAAGCTTGTCTACGTCGGAGAGTGCGCACAGTCCGTCGTCTATCTCATGGTCAATCTCGGGGTGTGTCTCCATATATTTGTTCAGCTCGACGACACTCATTCCGTGGCGCTCGGCGACACCCCTGACTATCGCGCCGGTGGAATAATATTCTGCGCCGAGGCGGTCAATAATTATCTTCGACACGGTGCTTTTGCCGCTACCGAGGTCACCTGCAAGCGAAATCTTACCTTTCATTTTTGTCCTCTCGAAAAGATATATTTTATAACCTATATATTATAAACTAAATTCACGCGCTTGTCAAGATTAAATCCCGTAAATCACATACGACAGGGGCAAGATGATTAAAAACAAGCCCGTTTTTTGAAAAATCGCTGAATATTTTTACCGTCAGCGGCAAAACTAGTCATATCTACCAAGATAGAAAGGAAACGAAATGGACAAGAAAATCAAATTCAGCGACAAGCCTGCCGCACAGAAAATAATTTACGGCGCAGTTATCGCAATTCTCTGTATCAGCGCCGTTGTGGTCGGGATATTATCGGCAACGCTCGGCAAGGAGAGCACCGACGAGCAGCCTCCCGTAACCGACGGAGGCGGCAACAATACCGAAACGCCCCCCGAAAACGAGCCTCCAAGAGACGAGAACAAGCCTGAAGAAAAGCTCACCCTCTCAGCGCCCACCGTCGGCGTGATGATGAAGGGGCACAGCCATGACACCCCCGTATTTTCGGACACTCTTGAGGAATGGAGAGTTCACACGGGCATTGACATCTCCACCGACGAGACGGCTGCGGTGGTAGCTGCGGCTGACGGAATCGTAACCGCTATGTACGACGACGCTCTTTTCGGAAGAACCGTCGAAATAACCCACAGCTCGAACATTAAGACGGTGTATTCCAATCTCTCGATTGAAGACGCTGCATTCATCAAGGTAGGCGACGAGGTAAAGTGCGGCGACAGAATAGGCACGGTTGGCGACACCTCTATTTCCGAGCTTGCCGACGAGCCTCACCTTCATTTCGAGGTCAAGCTTGCCGACGAGGCGGTAAATCCCCTCGACTATATGTCAGAGGAAACGAAAAAGGAGCATCTCGGTATATCCGAGTCCTAAAAGCAGAGTCGGATTTTGCAAAAAAAGCAAAATC
>JAZSIJ010000110.1:0-30108 GCA_045533755.1 Eubacteriales bacterium
TTCAACGGACTTGAGGGTATTGGAAGATTTTACCGCGAAATGAAAAAGCATTGTTCAAATGTTGCAATATGCGGAGACGTTGGAAATACATATTATGCGGGAGAAGAGCCGTACGCTTTAAGTAAAGAAATTGCAGTCGATATAGTGCATGTTCAACTTAAGGACAAATCTATTTCGGGAAACGCTTGCAGCATGGCCGACCTTGTCGTAGCTGAAGAAATCAGATTAAAACCGGCTGTTATAGGACGGGGGGACATTGACATCAAGAGGCTTCTGGGTATTCTTAAAACGGCAAAATACAGTGGATTTATGTCTATTGAGAGCGCGCCGAGTACCGCTTCTCCAGGTGCGATTTCAGACGTTATGAAGTACGTTTCCGAAATTTACGAATAGTTTTTGATTTTATAAATTTTGATATAATTTATTGCTGCATTATTCCGGCGGCGATAAATTCGGAGCAATGAGAACAGATAAAAGGAGAATGTTATGAAAATTTCAATGTACTCGGGCTTTATGGATCTTCTGAACAACGACGGTGTTGAAAAAGCCGCCGAGTACGCAAAGGAAAACGGATTTTCCGGCGTAGAATTCCTCTATTATGCAAAAAAGCCGGAGCTTATTCCCGACGTGGAAACCGCTAAAAAATTCAAGGAGGTACTCGATAGCTGCGGACTTGAGGTTCCTTGCGTTTCCGTGGGAGCTACTCTTGTGAATGCTGACGAGCCCGACAGAGTATCCGAGCCTGCCGTTCAGGGCTTAATCAAGGCTATGGATTTTTCCGGTGCCGTTGGAGCAAAGTGCTTCCACCATACGCTTATGCATGACAGAGTTGCTCCGCCGAACCTCAGCTACGACGGCGTTTTGCCTATAGTTTTGGAGGGGGCAAAAAGAGTTGCTGACTATGCAAAGGCACTCGGTATGACAGTAATCTACGAGCCGCAGGGCCCTTTCTTCACTAGCAGAGCCAACCTTGGCAAATTCTATCGCGAAATTAAAAAGCTTTGCACGAACGTCGGTATATGCGGTGATATTGCAAACACCTATTGGGTGGGCGAGGAGCCTTATGCTCTTTTTGAGGAGTTTGCGGAGGATATAGCACACGTTCATCTCAACGACTACGTATTTAACGGAGAGGTCGTCGACAAAACCGAATTGGGCATATATAAAGCCCCCGAAAGCAAGCAGGTTATAATCGGAGAGGGAGAACTTGACATAGGGAGAATTCTTGCTATTCTCAAAAAAGTAAATTATAACGGATTTATGTCCTTGGAGAACAGGCTCACTCTTGCGCCCGACGTGCTTCCCCGCGTTATGAAATATTTAAGCGAGCTGTATGAATAATCTCGGTATTTTATGTGAGCCTAACGGTGAGATTTCGGATAACTGATTTAAAAGAGCCTCTTCATTTAGGAATTCCCAAAAAGAACGAAGATTTCGCTGAAAAATAAAATAATCCCCCTTAGAGAGACGCTTGAAAAAAGTTTTCAAGACTGCTTTAAGGGGGTATTTTTATGTAAAAAAGAGGAAAACGAAAGAGGTATAGCAAGGAATTAAACCGATTTGCCTTCTCTTTTAATTCCTTTTATCAGACGCCGAAGGTGAGGTCGCCGTAGGTTGGAACCGGCCACGCCTCGCGCGCGGTGAGCGTTTCCATCTCGTCAACAAGACGGCGAAGCTCTGCCATTTTGGGAACGACGCTCGACTTGTAGTAGTTTGCCGCCTCCTCGTCACAGGTCTTGCTGACCGCGACGTTTTCTACACGCAAAAGGTTGTTATACGCCTCGTAGGTTCTGCCAAGAAGCTCCGAGAGCCGCTCGGCGATAGCTGTCTCACAGGCTGCGCTTGCATTCGGGAGTGCCGCCTTAAGAGCACAGGCGTTTGCGGAGAGCTTGCCGATATAGCTCGAAACGGCGGGGATAAAGTCGCGCATAGTCATCTCAAGCATCGTGCGTGCCTCGATATTCTTTATCTTGCGGTAGTTTTCGAAGAATATCTCGCGTCTTGAGCGCATCTCGGTCTCGGACATAACGCCGAACTTGCCGAAGAGCGCCACGTTCTTTTCATCGGTGAAGTGGGCGTAAGCCTCGGGCGAGGTCTTGAAGTTCGAGAGCCCTCTTTCCTTTGCCTCACGCTCCCACTCGGCAGAGTAGGAGTTTCCGCTGAAGAGTATGCGACGATGCTCCTTGAGTGTTTTTGCAATAAGCGCGTCGAGTGCGCTCTCAAAGTCGGCGGCGCGCTCCAGCTCGTCTGCGAAATCCGAGAAGGACTTTGCCACGGCGGTGTTGAGAACGATATTTGAAAGGGCGACGTTCTGCGAAGAGCCGACCATTCTGAACTCGAACTTGTTACCCGTAAAGGCGAAGGGCGAGGTTCTGTTTCTGTCGGTGTTGTCGCGTCTTATCGAGGGGAGAGTGGAGATGCCGAAGGACATATACTTCTTCTTCGACTGCTCGGAGTATCCGTGGCCGTCGGCAAGAGCGTTAACGGTTGCCTCAAGCTCGTCGCCAAGGAAGATGGAAATGATGGCGGGTGGAGCCTCGTGACCGCCAAGACGCTCGTCGTTTCCTGCCGTTGCGGCAGAGATGCGGAGCAGGTCCTGATAGTCGTCAACGGCCTTTATAACTGCCGCAAGGCAGAGGAGGAACTGCTTGTTCGCCATCGGGGTCTTGCCGGGCTTGAAGAGATTTACGCCCGTGTCGGTGGAAAGCGACCAGTTATTGTGCTTGCCCGAGCCGTTGATGCCGGCAAAGGGCTTCTCGGCAAGAAGACACGCCATACCGAATTTGGGGGCGAGGGTCTTCATATATTCCATCGTCAGAAGGTTCTGGTCAACGGCAATATTGGTGGTGCAGAAGATGGGGGCGAGCTCGTGCTGCGCGGGAGCCGCCTCGTTGTGCTTTGTCTTCGAGCTGATACCAAGCTTCCAAAGCTCGCGGTCGAGCTCCTGCATGAACGCGCTGACTCTCGGGCGAAGCGAGCCGAAGTAATGATCCTCAAGCTCCTGTCCCTTTACCGCAGGGGCGCCGAAGAGAGTTCTTCCGCAGTAGAAGAGGTCAAGCCTTGCCTTAAAGTCTGCCTCGTCAACGAGGAAATACTCCTGCTCTGCGCCGACGGTAGAAACTACTCGCTGTGTTGCGGTGTCGCCGAAAAGGCGTAGAATTCTGAGCGCCTCGGTGTTTATTGCGTCCATCGAGCGAAGAAGCGGAGTTTTCGTGTCAAGTGCCTCGCCGGTATACGAGCAGAAGGCGGTGGGTATGTAGAGAGAGCCGTCCTTTATAAACGCATAGGATGCGGGGTCCCATGCGGTGTAGCCGCGCGCCTCAAAGGTAGCACGCAAGCCGCCTGAGGGGAAGGAGGAAGCGTCGGGCTCGCCCTTGGTGAGCTCCTTGCCCGAGAATTCCATTATTGCCTTGCCGCCGCCGACGGGGGTGAGAAAGGCGTCGTGCTTTTCGGCGGTGACACCCGTCAAAGGCTGGAACCAGTGAGTGAAGTGGGTTGCGCCGTGCTCGATAGCCCAGTCCTTCATTGCGCTTGCAACGATGTCGGCAATACCTGCATCGAGGTCACGGCCCATAGCAATGGTGTTTAAAAGTGACTTATAAACTTCCTTTGGGAGTCTCTCGCGCATAACGTCCTCGCTGAATACCTGCGAGGCGAAAATGTCCGGTATTCTTTCTTTGATTTCCATAAAATTGAAAAATCCTTATTTTGAATTTAATATCATAATTATACATTATTATCTTTTATTTGTCAAGTTTTTTCGGGATTTCTCGGGCGGTTTGGCTCAATCGGCATTTAAGCCTTGACATGAGCTTTGAAAAGCTTTGAATAGAACGGCTGAAATATAAAATGAAAAATCTTTTTGTTCAAATATGAATAAATGGTGAATAAAGAGTGAAACTGAAATTTTCATTTTTGCAAGGGCTTTTTTCAAAAAATGAAAATAATTTTCAAAATCGACGCTTTGGAAAACGGGGTGTCTTTCACCGTAAAAATACCAATAATAAGTATTTTCAGAAATATTTTCATTAATTTTGCTAGAAACTATTGACAAAAGGGGTTTTATATGATAAAATCGTAAATATGAAAGTAATTTTCATAATTTTTGAAAAGGATTTTCAATTTCAACTTAAAAATCTCAAAAATCACTCACAAAAATGAAAATAATTTTCAAACACGCAGAAAGGAGGCAGATTTTTGAACAGGACTTTACTGCAGGCGCAGCTCAGATACAACGATATGGGCAAGTCTGAAAAGAAGGTCGCTGACTGGTTGTTTTCTCATTCCGGTGAAATTCTTCCTTATTCGATAACCGATCTTGCCTCCAAGTGCGATAGCAGCGAGGCGACGATAGTCCGTTTCTCAAAACGACTGGGATACTCGGGCTATCAGGAGCTGAAATTATTTCTCGCTCAGGAGTATGAAAAGAAGGTAATAGTCCCAAATATCACGGGGGCGGACGACTGCTTCTCGATTTTTGAGAAGGTTTGCAACGACGCCTATATGTCGCTTGAGCGTACCAAAAAGACGCTTTCGGCTGACAGTATGACGAATGCGGCAAAGGCTATTTCCGAGGCACGACGGGTCGTTCTTATCGGACTTGGTACCTCGGCGCAGGTTGCGGAGGACGCGAGCAACAAGTTCTTGCGCGCGGGCTGTAACTCGAGCGCCTATGCCGATACGCACATGCAGGCGATAGCCGTTTCACAGCTTAAGGAGGGCGACACGGTTATAGGAATTTCACAGTCGGGCTCGTCAAAGGATATAGTGGAGGCTATGAAAACGGCGCGCTCTCACGGAGCGACCACAATATCAATAACCTCAAAGGAGCGTTCCCCGATAGCAAGACAGAGCGACATTTTGCTCCTTACCGACACCGAGGAAACCAGGCACAGCTCTCTCGGACTTAATTCCCACATCTCAAGGCTCGTCGTTATAGACGCCCTGTGCTACAAAATCGTATATCAGAATGCCGCCCAGGCCTTTAACATAGGCGAGAGCGAGGCGGAGCTTCAATCGAAGCGTATCATCGAGTAAAAACTACATTATATATTATAAAAGGAGAGGAAAATGAAAATTCTCGTAGTTAATGCAGGCAGCTCATCTCTCAAGTATCAGCTTTTCGATATGGAAACCGGTGCGGTTTTGGCGAAGGGCAACTGTGAGAGAATAGGTATTGACGGTGTCATTACCCATAAGCGCCCCGGAAAAGAGGACTATAAGTCCGAGGCAAATCTTCCTGACCACAAGGCGGCAATAGAGCTCGTGCTCAGCCTTCTTTGCGATGCCGAGCTTGGCGTTATTTCGAGCGTTGACGAAATAGGCGCTGTCGGACACAGGTTTGCACACGGCGGAGAAATCCGCAAATCGAGCATTCTCGGAGAAGAGGAGCTCAAGTATCTTGAAAGCATAGTTGAAATCAACCCCCTTCACGGCCCGCCCGCAATCAGCGGCTTCAAGGCTTGCAAAAGCGTTATGCCGAATATCAAGCACGTCGGAGTATTCGATACCTCTTACTACTCGTCTATGGAGGAGAAGGCTTACATCTATCCCATTCCCTACGAGCTTTACGAGAAGTACAAGATTCGCCGCTACGGATTCCACGGCACTTCTCACAGATTCGTCTGCGCTAAGGCTGCTGAGCTTATCGGCAACAAGGACGCGAAGATTATCACCTGCCATCTTGGCAACGGCTCTTCCATCACTGCAACCGTGAACGGAAAGGCTATTGACACCTCGATGGGCTTCACTCCGCAAGAGGGTGTTCCGATGGGAACGAGAAGCGGCACGATAGACCCCACCGTCGTTTCCTATATAATGAAAAAGGAAGGACTTTCTCCCGAGGAGGTTGAAAAGCTCCTTAACTCGAAGTCGGGACTTCTCGGAGTTTCGGGTATTTCGAGCGACTGCAGAGATATTGCAGAAGCGCAGGCAAAGGGCGACAAGAGAGCGGCTCTCGCTATCGACATTCTCGTTCATTACATAAAGAAGATTATCGGCTCTTACGTCGCAGAGATGAACGGACTTGACGCTCTCGTATTTACCGCGGGCATCGGCGAGAACGACAGAGCAGTCAGAGAGCGCGTTTGCCGTGAAATGTCTTATCTCGGAATAGAGATTGACGAGGACGTTAATATGAACTCTCCTCGCGGCGAGGACGTTGAGATTACCAAGCCCGGCGCGAAGGTCAGAACCTTCGTCCTTCCCACCAACGAGGAATATATGATAGCCCTCGACACCTACAATTTGGCTAAATAATAAAAAATAAATATAAACCTGAAAGGAAAAAAGGAAAATGAAATCTGTTTACGAGATTAAAAAGGAAATTTGCGAGGTCGGTCACATTATGTACGAGCTTGGCTTCGTAGCGGCAAACGACGGTAACATCTCCGTCAAGGTCGGCGAGAATGAGTATTACTGCACACCCACCGGTGTGTCTAAGAGAGACCTCACTCCCGACATGATTATCAAGGTTGACAGAAACGGCAACAAGCTTGAGGGCAAGCTCAACCCCTCCTCCGAGATAAAGATGCACATGCGCGTCTATCAGGAGCGTCCCGACGTTAACGCGGTTGTTCACGCTCACCCCCCGGTTGCTACCGCCTTCACTATTGCGGGCATCGACCTTGACCAGTACATTCTCCCTGAGGCAGTTCTTACCATCGGCGAGGTTCCCACCTGTGCGTACGGAACTCCCTCTACTATGGAGATTCCAGATTCTCTTGAGCCCTACATCCAGAACCACGACGCATTCCTTCTTCAGAACCACGGCGCTCTTACCGTAGGCTGCAATCTTAACAAGGCTCGCTTCGTTATGGAAGAGGTTGAGTTCAACGCAAAGATTTGTAAGTACGCAATGGAGCTCGGTGCGGTTCACGAGATTCCCAACGACCAGCTTAAGAAGCTTATGGACCTCCGTAAGAAGATGAACCTTCCCGGACGTCACCCCGGCATCGAGATTGAGGAAGAGCCTGCTTGCAAGTGCGGCGCAAACGAGGAGCTCGTTGCTGAGATTACCCGCAGAGTTATTGCTGCTCTTGGAAAGTAATTTTCTCCGATAACCAAAAGCAAAAGGAGATTTAATATGGCTATAAATTGGACAGAAGCTCAAATTGAAGAGATTGTAGCTACTGTTATGAAGGGACTGAAGGGTGAAGCTCCCGCTGTCAAGGGCGAGTTTTGCGGCGCAGGCTATCAGGGCAGAAAATATATCGGCGTTTTTGAGGATATGAACGATGCCATTGATGCCGCAGAGATGGGATACAAGGCTATCCGCGCAATGTCGCTCGAGGAGAGGGAAAAGCTTATCGCGATAATCCGCGACCTTTGCCGTAAGGAAGCTCCGACTATGGCGGCACTCGGCGTTGCCGAAACCAAAATGGGCAGAGTCGACCACAAAACCGCAAAGCATATGCTCGTTGCAGACAAAACTCCCGGCACGGCTGATATTGCGGCACAGGTAAAGACGGGAGATTACGGTCTTACCCTCACCGAAATGGCGCCGTTTGGTGTTGTCGGAAGCATCACCCCCAGCACTAACCCCTCAGAAACGGTTATCTGCAACAGCATCGGTATGATAGCGGCAGGAAACGGAGTCGTTTTCAATCCCCACCCCGGTGCTATCGCTGTGTCTAACTATGCGATAGACCTCGTCAACCGCGCGAGCGCTATGGCGGGCGGTCCGAGAGTGCTCGTTTCGTCGGTTGTAAAGCCCACGCTCGACACCGCTAATATTATGTATAAAGACCCGAGAATAAGGCTTCTCGTTTGCACGGGCGGTCCCGGAGTTGTAAAGAGCGTTCTTTCAAGCGGAAAGAAGGCTATCGGCGCAGGTGCGGGAAATCCCCCCGTTATAGTTGACGACACTGCTGATATTAAGAAGGCGGGTAAGGACATCATTGACGGCTGTACCTTCGACAACAACCTCCCCTGCATAGCAGAGAAGGAAGTATTCGCGTTTGCGAATATCGCAGACGAGCTTATTGAGGCTATGAAGGCAAACGGTGCGTATCTTATCAGCCGCGAGGTAGCCGACAGACTTGCGAAGATTGTTCTCGTAGAGAAGACAAATCCCAAAACCGGCATAACCTCGAAGACAGTAAGCCGCGACTGCGTAGGCAGAGATGCAAAGGTCCTTCTTGAGAAGGTCGGCATACACGTTGGCAGTGAGGCTCGCTGCATAATCTGCGAAACCGGCTTTGAGCACGACTTCGTACAGCACGAACTTATGATGCCTATCCTTCCGATAGTCAGAGTTAAGGATATTGACGAGGCTATCGACCTTGCGGTAAAGGCGGAGCACGGCAACCGTCATACCGCGCATATGCACTCTAAAAACATCGACCATCTGACCAGATTTGCAAGAGCTGTCGAGACCACTATTTTCGTAAAGAACGCCCCCTCCTACGCAGGAATAGGCTTCGGCGGCGAGGGACACACCACCTTTACGATAGCAGGCCCTACCGGAGAGGGCATCACCAGTGCGAAGAGCTTTACAAGACTTCGCCGCTGCGTGCTCTCGGAGAGCTTTAGAATAATCTGACGACAGAGGAAAGGAAAATAGAAAATGAACATTTCATCATCACAGGTAGAGAGCATAGTCCGTAAGATTCTCGGCGAGATTTCGACCTCCCCCGCAGCATCTTCGGCTAAGATTCCCGCTACCGCGAAGGTTGCAATGCTCACCGCCCCTAAAAACATCGAGGTAAAGGAATTCCCCATTCCCTCGGTTGGAGATAACGACATTCTCGTTAAGGTAGAGGGATGCGGAGTTTGCGGTACCGACGTTCACGAGTGGAAGGGTGACCCGTTCGGAATTATTCCCGTAACGCTCGGTCACGAGGGAACGGGCGAGATAGTTGCTCTCGGTAAAAACGTAACGGCTGATACAGCCGGAAATCCCATAAAGGTCGGCGACAAGATAGTTACCTCGGTTATAAGCTGCGGCGAGTGCTTCGTTTGCCGTAACAAGCCGGCTAACACCAATCTTTGCGACAAGCAGGGCGTTTTCGGACTTATTCCGCATAGCGATAAGAACCCCCTTACAGGCTGGTTTGCAACCCACCTTCTTATAAGCGGAAAGGGCTCGACCTACTTCGTAGTGAACGACCTCGACTTAAAGGAGAGAATGCTTCTTGAGCTCGCCTGCGTTTGCGTTCACGCCCTCAAGAGAGCGAACACTACGGGTCTTATCAACTTCAACTCCAAGGTTCTCGTCCAGGGACTTGGTCCTGTCGGTCTCGTTATGATAAGCGTACTCAGAGCCGCAGGTGTAAACCACATCGTAGCTATCGACGGCGCACCCAAAAGACTTGAGATGGCAAAGAAGCTCGGTGCAAAGACGGTTATCAGCTTCAAGGAGATTACCTCTCTTGAGGACAGAGTTAACATAGTCAAAAAGGCGGCAAACGGTGTCGGCGTCGACTTCGCTTTCCAGTGCACCGGCGCGCCTATGGCGGCAAAGGATATTTACGAGTATATCCGCCGTGGCGGCGGTATGTGTGAGATGGGCTTCTTCGTAAACAACGGAGAATACACCGTCAACCCTCACTTTGCTATGTGCAACAAGGAGATAAGCATCGTCGGCTCTTGGGACTACAGCGCAGACGATTATCCCACTACTATGGCATTCCTTCGCCAGGCAAGAGAAATGAACATTCCGATTAAGGAGCTCATTACTCACACCTTCCCGCTTGATAAGCTCAACGAAGCTATGGAGGTCAACGTATCTCAGCAGGGAATTAAAATCTGCTACGTTGCCGAATAAATAAAGGAGTTGGCTTATGGCTCTTGGAATGATAGAGGTCTTTGGCTTTGCTACTGCGATAGTGGTGGCTGACGCTATGGCTAAGGCGGCAGACGTAAAGGTCGTGGCAATCGACAAAAATAAGCCTGCGGCAGGCGACTCGGCAAGAGTTCCTCTTGTTATGGCTGTTAAGGTCGAGGGCTCGGCGGCGGCTGTTGAGGCGGCTGTAATGGCAGGAAAGGCAGAGGCCGACAAAAGAGATTTGTATATTACCCACAAGGTAATTGCAAGACAGAGCGAGGACATTGAGTGGTTTGCCCACCTGTCCGCTCTCGGAAAAGACAAACTAAGATAATAAAAAATATTTTAAAAGGAGAATGAAAAAAATGATGGAAGCACTCGGAATGGTAGAGACCAGAGGTCTCGTAGCTGCTATTGAGGCGGCAGATGCTATGGTAAAGGCGGCAAACGTCGTTCTTATCGGCAGCGAGAAAATCGGTAGCGGACTCGTAAGCGTTATGGTTCGCGGAGACGTTGGAGCAGTTAAGGCGGAAGTTGAGGAAGGAAGAGCAGCAGCTGTTTCGCTTGGCGAGGTTATCGCAACTCACGTAATTCCCAGACCTCACGCAGACGTTGAGAAGCTTCTTCCTATTATAAAGTAATTTAGGGACTTATAATATGAAGGCAATAGCGTTACTGGAAGTGCAGGCGATGGTAGCCGCAATCACAGGACTTGACGCTATGGTAAAGGCAGCCGACGTAAAGCTGATTCACGTGGAAAAGCGCCTCGGCGGCAGACTGGTAACGGTTGTCGTCGAAGGCGAGGTTTCCGCGGTGACGGCTGCACTCGAAGCAGGTAATCTTGCGGCAAGCGAGGTTGGAAACGTCAAGTGTTGCGAGGTAATAGCTCGCCCGCATCCCGACGTTATGAGATTTTTAACGACGGGCTAATCAAAGTTTTTTAAAGCTTAGGCTTTGAAAATAAAAGCACTAAAAAAGAAATAAAAAATTTTAAACAGGAGGATTTACAAATGGAAGCACTCGGAATGGTAGAGACCAGAGGTCTCGTAGCTGCTATTGAGGCTGCTGATGCTATGGTTAAGGCTGCAAACGTTATCCTTATCGGTAGCGAGAAGATCGGTAGCGGACTCGTAAGCGTTATGGTACGCGGCGACGTCGGAGCAGTTAAGGCAGCAGTTGAGGCAGGAAGCGCGGCTGCAACCTCTCTTGGTGAGGTTATTGCAACTCACGTAATTCCCAGACCTCACGCAGACGTTGAGAAGCTTCTTCCCTCTATTAAGTAATAATAGAAGGCAGACTTCGGGTATCCAAAGGGCACATGCCCTTTGGGTACTGCAAAAGGATTTGACCGTATACCGTGTCAAGTTTTTCTGCAGTACAATA
This sequence comes from Eubacteriales bacterium, assembly GCA_045533755.1. Classification (GTDB taxonomy): domain Bacteria; phylum Bacillota; class Clostridia; order Oscillospirales; family CAG-272; genus UBA1740. The sequence continues at coordinate 11,150 of JAZSIJ010000110.1, forward strand.
TGAACCCCATTATATGAAAGGAAAAGAAAAATGGATATTTCAACAGAAAAAATAGCCGAAATGGTGAAGCTCGCGCTTCTTGAAATGAATAAGACCGAAAAGACAGACTCGGGCGAGGCGGGCGCTATTCCCGTCGGTGTGTCGAACAGACACGTTCACCTGTCGCGCACCGACCTCGAAACGCTCTTTGGCTCGGGCTACGAGCTCACTCCGATAAAGGAGCTTTCCCAGCCGGGACAGTACGCCTGCAAGGAGACGCTCACAATAGTAGGACCGTCAATGCGCCCGATAGAAAACGTCAGAGTTCTCGGCCCTGTGAGAAAGGTATCGCAGGTTGAAATATCCGCAACCGATTCCTACGTTCTGAAGGTTAAGCCCCCCGTCAGAGAATCGGGCAACATAAAGGATTCCGCTCCGATAAGAATTATAGGCCCGAAGGGTATAGTCGAGCTTTCCGAGGGCTGCATAATAGCGAACAGACATATTCACATGTCGCCATCTGACGCTGTTGCCTTCGGCGTTAGCGACGGTGATACCGTGACTATTGACGTCTGCGGCAAGCGTCGCACGAGATGGTATGACGTTCAGGTAAGAGTTCACAAGGATTTCCGCCTTGAAATGCACGTTGACACAGACGACGCCAACGCGGCAGGAATAGGAAACGGATTCACAGTAACGGTAGTAAAGTGAGGTAGTGAAATGTTAAAGGGAATTATCAGAGGAAACATCGTTTCAACGAGAAAGCAGGAGGCTCTCGTAGGCAGTAAGTTTATGGAGGTTCAGCTCGTGAAGAACGGCAATCTCACCGATGAATTTATAATTGCCATCGACTCTGTCGGGGCGGGCATTGGAGAGACCGTGCTTATTACTACGGGAAGCTCGGCAAGGCTCGCGCTTCATAACGTGAACAGCCCCGCAGACGCTGTTATAGTAGGTATTGTTGACTGATTTTAAAAGAGAGATAAGATGCAGGAACTTAAGAATTTAATGCGCGAATTCGGCATCATAGGTGCCGGGGGAGCGGGGTTCCCCTCTTACGCTAAGCTTGCGGAGGGGGCAGACCTCCTCCTTATTAACGGCTCGGAGTGTGAGCCGCTTATATATACCGATTACGTAATACTTAAAAACGAGCTGTCAGTCGTCGTGTCTGGTATTTCCGAGGTGCTTTTACATACCGGAATACCAAAGGCGCTCCTTTGCGTAAAGAAGCATACGGCAAAAAGGCTTGGACTAGAGGGCGGCGAGAGAGTTGCCGACAGGATTTTTGCAAGAGTTTTACCCGACGTTTATCCGATGGGCGACGAGATAGGTCTTATATACGAGGCAACGGGAAGGCTTGTAGCTCCGGGTAAGCTTCCTATTACCGCCCGTGTTATAGTCTATAACGTAGAAACTATGTATAACCTCGGACGTGCCGTAAAATTTTCCGAGCCGGTTACTCAAAAATGGGTGACGGTAGGCGGAGATATTGCAAATCCCACGGTTGTCAAGGTTCCGGTTGGCACGAGAGTTTCCGACCTCTTCAAAAGGCTCGGAGTTAGCGTTCCCGAGGGATATAGCGTCCTCGACGGCGGCCCCTCAATGGGTAAGATAATAAATCCGCCCAACGCCTCGGTTTGCAAAACAACGGGAGCGCTCCTCGTTCTCCCCGACACGACGCAGGCGGTAGCCTCGAAGAAAACAAATGAAAAAATGGCGGTAGCGAGAGCAGAAACGGCTTGCTGTCAGTGCACAAGATGCACCGATATGTGTCCGAGAAATATGCTAGGCTATCCTCTTGAGCCTCACAAAATGGTCAGAACTGCGATGGGTGCTGTCGAGGCAATGCCTGTTATGGTGCTCTCGGCGACGCTTTGCTGCGGCTGTGGAGTTTGCGAGAGCCTCGCCTGCAGTCAGGGAATATCCCCGAGAGCTGTTATAGCAAGCTACAAGACACTTCTTGCCAAAAACAAGATGCGATTTAACGGCGACGGAGAGTATGAGGCAAGAGCCGAGCGAGAGTACAGAATGATACCCATTGAAAAATGGAAAAGCTCGCTCGGAGTGGCGAAATTTGACACGGTAGCCGACTTCGGCGGAGAAATCGGAGATTTTTCGAGAGTTGAAATCCCGCTTCTCAAGCATATAGGCGCGCCTGCCGTACCGATAGTGTCGGACGGCGATACGGTTTCTCTCGGCTCTAAAATAGCAAACGCAGGCGACGGACTTTCGATAGCTATGCACGCGTCGATTCCGGGAAGAGTTACTCTCGGCGAGGGTAAAATAATTATTGATAAGGTATGATAAGATGTTTAAGGCAATAGGCGTTATTGAATTAAAGTGTATACCTAAGGGCGTTGAGGCAGCCGATGCGGCGCTCAAGAGCGCGGGAATTGAAATGGTATCCGCGCACCCATCCTGCCCCGGGAAGTACGAGATAGTCCTGACCGGCTCAATATCCAACGTAACTGCGGCGGTGTCTCACGTAACGAGCAGATTTGACGGCTACGTGATAGATTCCTCTGTGATGGGAAGGATAGACGAGCAGGTCATAGCGGCACTCTTCGGCACTCAGACGGGAGAGCGATGTGGCTCTCTTGGACTCATAGAAACCTTCTCGGCGGCAAGCGCTATAAAGGCGGCTGATATAGCCGTAAAAACCGCACGGGTAGCCATATACGACCTCAGAGTGTCGCGCGGTATGGGCGGCAAGGGAGTAGTAATGCTAACCGGCGACGTCGGTGATGTTACGGCGGCGGTCGAGGCAGGTGCAGAATATGCAAAGGAACTTGCAACACTCTCTTCTTACACGGTAATCGCTGCTCCTCACGAGGAGCTTTGGCGTCAAATGTAAACTTTGATTTACAAATGGAGTTGAATATGGAGAATATTAAATTCGTTATTGAAAAAAGCGCGAGAATACAAAGGCTTATAGATAATCTCTACGAGAATATGCCCGAAATCGAATCGGCAAGAGGAAAGCTCATCACCGAGAGCTATAAAGCTACCGAAAACCTTCCTATAATCAAGCGCAGAAGCGCCGCCTTTGCGCATATTCTCGAAAACATTCCAATAGTCATAAGAGACGGAGAGCTTATCGTCGGAAGCGCGACCGTCGCACCTCGCGGCTGTCAGGTTTTCCCCGAGTATTCTTACGAATGGCTTCTAGCGGAGCTTGATACCGTTTCAACGAGAGCGGCAGACCCCTTTTACATAAGCGAGAAAACCAAGGCTGAGCTTCGTGAAATATACCCTTGGTGGAGCGGCAAGACTACGAGCGACCTTGCAAAAGCGAATATGTCGCCCGAGGCATACGCCGCATTCACCGAGCACGCGGTATTCACCCCCGGAAACTACTTCTATAACGGCATCGGTCACGTTTGCGTTGATTACGGTAAGGTTATGAAAATAGGATACAGAGGCATTATTGCCGAGACCGAGGCGGCTCTCGCAAGGCTCGATGTGTCCGACGGAGACTACGTTGCAAGAAGCAACTTCCTTTACGCCGTAATTGAGAGCTGTGAGGCGGTAATCGGCTATGCACGCAGATACAGCGCACTCGCGCGTGATATGGCTTCAAAGGAGACGGATCCCGAAAGAAAGCGTGAGCTTGAGATTATCTCCCGCAACTGCGCGAGAGTTCCAGAGTTCCCCGCGACGAGCTTCTACGAGGCGTGTCAGACCTTCTGGTTTATCCAGCTACTTTTGCAGGTGGAGTCGAGCGGTCACTCGATTTCTCCCGGTAGATTTGACTGCTATATGTACCCCTACTTCAAGGCAGACCTCGACGCAGGTAAGATTACCTACGAAAAGGCGCAGGAGCTTCTTGACTGTATATGGGTCAAGTTCAACGATATAAACAAGGTAAGAGATGCGGCGTCGGCAGATGGCTTTGCCGGCTACGGAATGTTCCAGAACCTTATCGTCGGCGGTCAGAATATTCACGGTATGGACTCGACGAACGACCTCTCTTATATGTGTATAGAGGCGGCAATGCACGTTCCGCTTCCTCAGCCCTCAATCTCGATTAGAGTTTGGAACGGCTCACCCGAGCCCCTGCTTATCAAGGCGGCGGCGCTCACGCGGCTCGGCACGGGACTTCCCGCGTATTACAACGACGAGATTATCATTCCCTCGATAATGGCGAGAGGTCTTTCTCTTGAGGACGCGAGAGATTACTGTATAATCGGTTGCGTTGAGCCTCAGAAGGCTGGTAAGACTGACGGCTGGCACGACGCGGCATTCTTCAACATGTGTCGACCGATGGAGCTTGCGTTCTCAAACGGCTACGACAAGGGCAAAAAGATTGGCCCCGATACCGGCGACGTTTCGGATATGACGAGCTTTGAGGAGTTCTATGAGGCGTACAAGACCCAGCAGAGCTATATGATAAAGCTCCTCGTCAACGCGAACAATGCGATAGATATGGCTCACGCGGTAAGATGCCCACTGCCCTTCCAGTCCTGTATGGTTGAGGACTGCATCGGCAGAGGAAAATCTCTCCAAGAGGGCGGAGCCGTGTATAACTTTACAGGCCCGCAGGGCTTCGGTATAGCAAACAACACCGACGGACTTATCGCAATAAAGAAGCTCGTCTTTGAGGAGAAGAGATTTACTCTTACCGAGCTTCGCGAGGCGCTGAAGGCTAACTTTGGTTACGGTGTTCACGGTGCTTCTGCCGAAAGACTTACCACCGAGATTGCAACCGAGCTTGCTATGCAGGGCGTTGAGATAAACGAGGCGGCAATCCGCACGATATACGACGAGGTGACAAATCAGACCTCGCTTGACGCTGAGACAAAGGCGAGATATAAGGAAATCAAGCGTCTTATCGAGGAGGAGTCGCCGAAATACGGCAACGACATCTACGACGTTGATATGTTCGCAAGGGACGTTGCAAACAGCTACACGAGAGAGGTTGAGAAATATAAGAACCCAAGAGGCGGAATTTTCCAGGCAGGACTTTATCCGGTATCGGCAAACGTTCCGCTCGGCGCAAGCACGGGCGCTACCCCCGACGGCAGACTTGCATACACTCCTCTTGCCGACGGAATCGGTCCTGCCTCGGGCAGAGATATTAAAGGCCCTACCGCAACCGCAAACTCGGTTGCAAAGCTTGAGCAGGGAGTTGCTTCCAACGGAACTCTTCTCAACCAGAAGTTCCACCCCTCAGCTCTTGCGGGAATGTCGGGACTTTCGAAGTTTGTGGCTTTGATACGCTCCTACTTCGACCAGAAGGGTATGCACGTTCAGTTTAACGTAGTCACGAGAGATACGCTTCTCGACGCGCAGAAAAACCCCGAAAAATACAAGACGCTCGTAGTAAGAGTTGCGGGATACAGCGCTCTGTTTACAACGCTTTCGCGCTCTCTTCAGGACGACATAATCAACAGAACCGAGCAGGGCTGGTAGACGGTTTTGTAAACTAAACTTTACAGAAAAGAGGTGATTACATGCACGAGGAAATAAAGGGCAGAATATTCAATATTCAGCGCTTTTCGATTCACGACGGTCCGGGAATAAGAACCATAGTATTCTTTAAGGGCTGCTTTATGAGATGTGCCTGGTGCTGTAATCCCGAATCTCAAAGAAGAGAAATAGAAACACTTATCGAAGCCGGCAAGGAAAAAACGGTTGGCAGGGACGTTACGGTTTCGGAGATTATGCCCGAGATACTCTCGGATTTGCCATTCTACCGCAGAAGCGGCGGCGGAGTCACTCTTTCGGGAGGTGAGGTTCTTTGCCAAGCCGATTTCGCGCGTGAGCTGCTTTCCGCCTGTAAAAACGAGGGCCTGCACACGGCAGTAGAGTCGGCGGCGTCGTCTTCGTTTTCCGAGATTGAAAAAATCCTTCCCTACCTCGACCTTTACCTTATGGATATAAAGCATATGGACAGCCTAAAGCATAAGGAATACACCGCACTCGGCAACGAGAGAATACTCGAAAACGCGAGAAAAATTGCCGAAAGCGGTGTCGAGCTTATAATCAGAACTCCGGTAATCCCCGGATTTAACGATACTCCCGAGGAGATAAGAGCAATTTCGCATTTCGCGAAAGCTCTCCCCGGTGTAAGAGAGCATCATCTGCTCCCCTACCACAGACTCGGTCAGGATAAATACAGAGGGCTCGGCAGGAAATATTCGCTCACCGAGATAGAGCCGCCGACAAGAGAAAAGATGGAATATCTTCTGTCGGTAGCAGAAACCTCGGGACTTAAATGTAAAATTGGAGGCTAACAATGGAACTCAGAGAAAACATGAGAATAGTGCAGGAGCTCGTCCCCGGTAAGCAGATTACGCTTTGTCACATAATCGCAAACCCCGACGACGTTCTTTATACAAAGCTCGGTCTTGACCCAAAGACCGACTATACGAGAAGCGCGATAGGCGTTCTCACCATTTCCCCCGCAGAGAGCGCGGTTATTACCGCAGACATAGCAATCAAGGCGTCGGGCGCAGAGATCGGCTTCGTTGACAGATTTACGGGCACGCTCATCGTTTCGGGCAGTGTGTCGAGCGTTGAGTCGGCATTTGCCGCGATCAGAGAGTATTTCACAACCAAGCTGAAGTACGTTTGCTGCGATATAACGAGAACCTGATGAAAAAAATCATTCTTATAGGCAGAGTTGCGGCGGGAAAAACCACTTTGACTCAAGCCTTGAACGGCGAGGATATACATTACTATAAAACGCAGTATATCAATTATCTCGACACTATAATAGACACGCCCGGCGAATATACCGAGCTCCGTCAGACGAGCGGCGCTCTCGCACTCTACGCATACGAGGCTGACGTCGTCGGTCTTGTCCTGTCGGCAAACGAGCCATACTCGATTTTCTCTCCCTGTATTACCAGCCTCGTAAACCGTGAGGTTGTTGGAATTATAACGGGTATAGACAAGCCCGACGCGAGTCCCGAAAGAGTTGAGAGGTGGCTGCGGCTTGCGGGCTGTAAGAGGATTTTCCCCGTCAGCGCTTATACCGGCGAGGGACTTGATGCGCTCGTGGAATTTCTTGCAGACGACGAAGAAGAACTGGAGGCTATGCGAAGGAAATGAGCAGAACGAAAATAATTGCGTTTGCAAACAATAAGGGCGGCAGCGGTAAAACCACGAGCTGCTCGAATATCGGCTATGCTCTTTCGGCTATGGGTAAAAAGGTATTGCTTATAGACGGCGATATGCAGCTTAACCTTACGCTCTCCTACTTTGACGAGGAGCGTGCGCTGGCGTACGCCAGCGGCGGAAAGAATATATATACGGCAATAAAGGAAGAAAAGGACCTTTCGGATTTCGTCGTTCCCACCGAATATGAGGGACTTGATATTATCCCCTCGACCTCGCTTATGAGCTCTGTTGAGTTCGACCTCTTCCCGAAATGGCAGAGAGAATTTATACTAAAAAAGTGCCTTGAGCCACTCCGCGTGCGCGGATATTACGACTATATACTTATAGATGCTCCACCCACACTTGGCGGCTGGGTGATGAATATAATGTGTGCCTCGGATTTCGTTCTAATACCCGTCGAGGCAAGCCCATGGGGACTTTTCGGTCTTGCGAATATGTTCGACTTTATAGATCAGGTGAAAAATATTTCCCCAAGACTCGAGGTTATGGGGATTATGATTACCAAGGCTGACGAGAGAAAGAGCTATTTCAAGCAGACGCTTGAGACCTTGAGAGGAACCGACGCGGCGAGAGTTTTTGAAAATTACGTAAGAGTTGACAGTGCTGTCGAGTGGTCGCAGGACAATAGTAAGCCCGTCGCAGCCTATAAAAAATATTCGCGCAGTGCGATAGAATATAAAAAGCTTGCAAAGGAGATAACCGAATATGCCGATAGGTAAGAACGCAATAAAAAGAGTTTCAAACAACGGATACTCTAACGTAAAGTCCGAAGCTCCCGACATGGAAAACAGCGTAGTGGCAAAGCCCGAAAAGCCCACCGAAAAGAAGAGCACAACCGCAAAAAAAGCTCCCGCGAAGAAATCCACCGCGACAAAGAGTGCTCCTAAAAGTTCTGCCGCTCCAAAGAAGACGGAGACAAAGAAAGCCACCGAAACGGCGAAAAAGCCCGAGGAAAAGACGGCAAAGAAGCCTGCACCAAAGGCAAGCTCCGCAAAGAAAGCCGCACCCAAAAAGAGTATGGAAAGAGAGCCCGAGCTCAGACCGGTAAGAACTCTCGAGAAGATTACCGAAAAGAGTGAGGCAAAGGAAGTGGGCTACGTCAATTTTGGACGTGAGCTTCCGGTTCACCTTCTTTAATTTGCATTTTCTATTTTTCATTTTCCTTTTTATCAGAGTCCCGTGGCGCTATCCGCAGGGCTCGGGCGCATACTCGGTTGAGTATGCGCTTTTCCTTTTTGATAAAGCAAAAGCGGCGGCTCAAAAGAGCCGCCGCGTCGGGTTGTAATTATTGTTTAAATCTTGCCGATTTTTCTCGTGTAGGAGATGATTTCGGGCGCGAAGCCTATACCCATGTATAGATTTTGCGATTTTGCGTCATTGGCGTGAAGCGAAATTTGGAGACAGTCTATTCCGATTTCGCGGGCTATATCCTCTGCCGAGCTGATAAGAGCCTGTCTTGCCTCCTCGCTCTCTGCCGCAAGATATGACAGACGGAGCGTCCTCTGTGGCTTGATATGCGGAGAAAGAGGTCTTTCACACACCCACACCGTAGCCATTCCGACAGGCACACCGTCAAGCTCTGCTATCAGTATATTGGCATTTTTATGCTCCACGATGCCTGTGAAAAGACAAAAGTCCTGATAAGCCCCGACGTAATAATCGGGTGCTATTTCTGCTAAGCGCTCGGAAAAGGAACAAAAAAGATCTTGCAATCGCTCGAAATCTTGTAAAGTTGCTTTTACTATCTTCATTTTTGCCTCTGTTCTTTTATGAATTCGGTGAAATACGCCCAATCCTCACGCGAAAGATAGGGGTATCCCTCGCGGCATCTGTATGTTGCACACCAAGAGGGTTTATCCTCGCGAATTTCACACGGGTGGGCACTATTTGCCTCGTATTTGCCGTTTTTATGCTGATTTGCTAGCCAATTTGCCTCTTTTGCCGATAGCTCCTCCAAAAGATGTGCGTCGGTATAGGCGTCGTCTGCCGTGCTTATAAGAAGCGACCTCGGTGCAATAAGCGAGAGTAAGAGGCTCTGGTCAAAGGGAAGTGCGCTTTCCCTGCCCGAATATTTAATATATCGCTTGCAGAAGAGATAGGGCGCGCGGCTTTTGAGCTCGAGAAGAGGTGCTGTGTGAGCGCTGACGCTTGCCGCACCGCCAAAGCCCGACGAGGACGAAATAATGAATGCAAAACGCTCGTCAAACGCTCCCGCCAGAAGCGCCGCCGTGCCGAGTATTCCGTGACCTACAATCGCAACACAGTCTGCATTAACCCTTCTATCAAGCGACTCAATATAGTCCATAACCGTTATAGCGCCCCACGCCCATAGCATGAGCTTGCCGGGCGAGTCAAGCTTTCGCCTTCCGCCGCTAAAATGAGGGGCTGCAGGGCTTCTGAAATTGCCGTTGTCTTCGGTAACGCTCTCGTATGCGAGTGTGAAAACGGCAAAGCCCCTATCGCATAGCTCCTCTGTCGGCTGATGCTTATTCGGCATACTGCCGTCGTGGCTTATATGGAGAATAACGGGAGGACGGCTCGCGCCGTTTGGAATGGCGTATCGCACGGGCAGGATAAATTCCGCACCGCCCTCGAGCGCCAGCTTCAAATTCACCTCGGTCAGCGTTGCCTTCCCCGCAGCATAGGCTCTGTCCTCTGAAATTCTTTCTACATTCAGATGCAGAGGGCGCGGCGGCATTTTGCCGTATTCGTAGTGCTCAAGGAGAGCCATAGCGGCTTTTCTGCTTTTTTCATGATTGTCAATGCTTTTCATAGTGATATTATTATACATATTTTTGGCAGAGAAGTCAATAAAATCAACAAAAATCCGCCGTTTCCGACGGATTTTTTGCCCTCCTTGAAAATTTCTGTTGTGTGCGTTACGCCAGCGTGGCGGTGAGGCGTCCGTCGTAGTCAACGGTAATCTCACTTTCGGGCGGAATATCCTCTGCGATGATTTTCTTTGCCACGAGCGTTTCTATCTCGGACTGAATAAATCGCTTCAGGGGACGCGCGCCGTAAATCGGGTCGTACGCCGCCTCAACGATATATTTTTTCGCTCTGTCGGTCACGGTTATCTTAACACGACTGTCGGCTAGTCTATCAGAAAGCGAGAGAATTGCAAGCTCGGCAATCCTATCGACAACCTCGCGCGAAAGCGGCGTGAAGTAGATTATTTCGTCGAGACGGTTGAGGAATTCGGGACGGAAGGAGCGCTTCAGAAGCGCGTCTACGCCCGCTCTTGCCGAGTCCTTGATTTTTCCGTCTTCAATTCCCTCGAGGATTATATCCGAGCCGAGATTGCTCGTCATAATGATGATGGTATTCTTGAAATCCACCGTTTTTCCGTGGCTGTCGGTTATGCGTCCGTCGTCGAGCACCTGAAGGAGCACGTTGAAGACGTCGGGGTGCGCCTTTTCTATCTCGTCAAAGAGAACCACGCTATATGGCTTACGTCTGACCGCCTCGGTAAGCTGACCGCCCTCGTCATAGCCGACGTATCCGGGAGGCGCTCCGATAAGGCGCGAGACGCTGTATTTCTCCATATATTCGGACATATCTATTCTGACTATTGCGCGTTCGTCGTCGAAAAGAGCCTCAGCGAGAGCCTTTGCAAGCTCGGTTTTACCGACACCGGTAGGACCGAGGAACATAAACGATCCTATCGGTCTTTTGGGGTCTCGTATTCCCGCGCGAGAGCGGAGAATAGCGTTGCAAACCTTGGAAACTCCCTCGTTTTGACCGATAACGCGGCGGTGCAGGAGCTCCTCCATACCGAGCAGCTTGTCACGCTCGCTGAGTGCGAGCTTGGATATGGGAATTCCTGTCCAGCGAGAAACAATCTTTGCAATTTCCTCGTCGGTTACGGCATCGCGCAGAAGGGTGTTTTCTGCCGTCTTTTTGTCGGCGCGCTCGGACTCCTCAAGCTGACGGCGAAGCTCGGGAAGTCTGCCGTATTTCAGCTCTGCCGCGCGCTGAAGGTCGTATGCCGCCTCTGCCTTTTCAATCTCAGCACCGACAGCGTCAAGCTCCTCGCGAAGCTTCTGGGTCTTGCCGATGGACTCCTTTTCATTTTCCCATCTTGCCTTCATTGAGTTAAAGGAGTCGCGAAGCTCGGACAGCTCCTCGCCGATTTTCGCCTTTCTGTCAAGCGAGAGCTTGTCGGTCTCCTTTTTGAGTGCCGCCTCCTCGATTTCGAGCTGCATTATTCTTCTTGAAATCTCGTCCATCTCGGTGGGCATCGAGTTCATCTCGGTCTTTATCAGAGCACACGCCTCGTCAACCAGGTCTATTGCCTTGTCGGGCAGAAATCTGTCGGAGATATACCTGTTCGAGAGCGTTGCCGCAGAGATAAGCGCGGCGTCGTGGATTTTAACTCCGTGATAGACCTCGTATCTGTCCTTCAGACCGCGCAGAATTGCCACGGTGTCCTCGACGGTTGGCTCGGGCACTGTCACGGGCTGGAAGCGTCGCTCAAGCGCCGCGTCCTTCTCAATGTACTGCCTGTATTCGTTGAGGGTAGTCGCGCCAATACAGTGAAGCTCACCGCGCGCGAGCATAGGCTTCAAAATGTTGCCGGCGTCCATAGCCCCGTCGGTCTTACCTGCCCCGACTATCGTGTGAAGCTCGTCGATGAAGAGAATTATTCTTCCCTCGGCTGATTTGACCTCGTCGAGCACTGCCTTCAGCCTTTCTTCGAACTCACCGCGGTACTTCGCACCCGCAATAAGCGCACCCATATCGAGAGAGAAGAGAACTCTGTCGCGCAGACCCGCGGGAACGTCGCCTCTGACTATTCTTTGAGCGAGTCCCTCGGCTATTGCCGTCTTACCGACGCCGGGCTCGCCTATAAGGCAGGGGTTGTTCTTGGTTTTTCTAGACAAAATCCGTATTACGTTTCTTATCTCGTCGTCGCGCCCTATGATTGGGTCAAGCTTGTGTTCTCTTGCCAGCGCGACTAAATCCTGACCGTACTTATTTAGCACGTCGTAGGTCTCTTCGGGGTTTTCGCTCGTCACTCTTTTGTTACCTCTTATTTTTCGAAGCTCCTCAAGAAACAGCTTCTTATTAAGTCCCGCGCCGTCAAGAGCCTCTTTTGCCTTGCCCCTTAAGTCGAAGATAGCAAGCATGAGATGCTCGACCGACACAAACTCGTCCTTCATACCCTCAGCCACGCGCTCTGCATCGCGGAGAAGCTTGTCGGTATCACGGGATATATAGGTATCACCGCCAGATACCTTGGGAAGCGCGTCACACAGACCCGCGACCTTTAGCGTAAGTCCGTCGAGGTCTGCCCCTGTTGCCGTTATCAGCTCGGGGATAAGCCCGCCCTCCGCTGTCAGAAGAGCAAGAAGCAAATGCTGAGGCTCTACCTGCTGATTTGAGCGCTCCGCGGCAAGCTCTGCCGAGCGCGAGAGCGCCTCAAGGCTTTTTTGCGTAAATTTTTCACGGTTCATATCTGTTTTCACCTCCGTACCGAGTCTGCGGGCAAAAATTCGCAAACTCATCGTTACTCTGCTTATATTTTAATCCCAAAATATTAACAAACAAAGTTAAATATATGTATAAAATGTAAACATTAGCACTCGTCAATGAGGAGTGCTAAAATTCGGACAACCTCTTGATTTGTTCATAAAAAAGTAGTAAAATGTATTTATAAAGATATTATTGTCAAGGAGTTATAATGGCATACGCACAGGGCTTTGATGTAAAAAAGAAAAAAAGGGATATGATGAAGGAAAGAATTGACACCGACCCCATAGCCACGCGGGGTATGAGGGTGTCGAGAGCGGCGCTTCTCCTTCTTTTGCTCCTCAGACTGATTTTGTTCGTTTTCGAGGTGGTTTATTTCAGCGCGTCGGGCTTGCAGATTGGAGTTATATCTAATCTTCTGCTCGTACCCATGCTTCTTATCCTTTATATGATATACGACGGTAATAAGGGACTTTCGGGAGCTCTTATGATTTCGGCTGTCGTGCGGGTAATATACCTCTTTGCCTCGGTGTATCCCACACTTCCGAAGGACGCAGGCGCGAACGTATACCTCGGAATATATCTCTTCGTTATGGCGTTCCAGTTCGTTTCGGTTATACTTATGACGGCCTACGCGCCCTGCGTTGCCTATTTTAATGCAATGCAGTCGATAAATATGGAAGTAGGCACGCTGCTTCGCACGGGTGGCGCGACAGCCTCTCACACCGGGCAGAGCCGCCAGCCTGCCAAAAACCGCAAAAAGAAAAGAAAGTAAAATGACAAGTCCGCCGGAGCCTCGGCGGATTTTTATATTTTGGCTGATACCACTTTAAAAAACTTTTGCTTTTTGCTTTACATTAAAAATATTTTGGTGTATAATAATAAGGTAAGAAAAGGAAGGAGACGGAAAATGCAGAACCGCAGCTTCAAGCTTGTCAGCGACTATAAGCCGACGGGAGATCAGCCCGAGGCAATAGAGGCTCTCACTCGCGGCATTTTGGCAGGTGAGCGCGCGCAGACGCTCGTCGGTGTAACCGGCTCGGGAAAGACCTTTACTATGGCAAACGTCATAGCCAATCTCAACCGCCCGACTCTCGTCCTCGCGCATAACAAGACGCTCGCCGCGCAGCTTTGTACCGAGTTTCGCTCCTTTTTCCCCGAGAACGCGGTAGAGTACTTCGTTTCCTATTACGATTATTATCAGCCTGAGGCGTACATTCCCGGCAAGGATATGTATATTGAGAAGGACGCTATGATAAACGACGAGATTGATATGCTCCGTCACAGTGCGACCTCGGCGCTTTTTGAGCGCCGTGACGTTATTATCGTAGCATCGGTTTCCTGTATATATTCGCTCGGCGACCCCCTAGAATATCAGAGCCTTCTCGTGTCGGTAAGACCGGGGCAACAGATGTCGCGCGACGAGCTGGTGCGCCGCCTCGTTTCCATAAGCTACGAGCGCAACGACATAAGCTTCACGCGTAACAAGTTCCGCGTGCGCGGTGACGTCGTCGAGATTTTCCCTGCGTCGAGCACCGATAAGGCGGTAAGAGTAGAGTTCTTCGGCGACGAAATAGACCGAATATCCAGGATAAATACGCTGACGGGTGCGGTTATAGAAACGCTCTCCTACGCGGCGATATTCCCTGCGACGCACTACGCCGTTTCGGACGATAAGCGTGAGGCGGCACTTCTTGAAATAGAGGAGGAGATGCTCGAGCGTGTCGAGTTTTTCCGCGCCGAGAAGAAGCTTATTGAGGCGCAGAGAATAGAGGAGAGGACGAGATATGACCTTGAGATGCTTCGCGAGGTCGGCTTCTGCTCGGGAGTTGAGAACTACTCGCGCGTGCTTTCGGGCAGACCTGCGGGCTCGACGCCCTATACGCTTCTAGACTATTTCCCCGATGATTTTATAATGTTCGTTGACGAGTCGCACGTTACGCTTCCGCAGGTGCGCGGCATGAGCGGCGGCGATTACGCGAGAAAGAAAAACCTCATCGAATACGGCTTCCGTCTGCCCTCGGCATTTGATAACAGACCTCTCTTCTTTGAGGAGTTTGACGAGAAGATAAGACAGGTAATATACGTTTCGGCAACACCAGGAGATTACGAGCGTGCCGACAGCTCCTCGGAGGTTGAGCAGCTGATACGCCCAACCGGACTTGTAGACCCGAAAATTGAGGTGAGAGCTATCGAGGGACAGGTGGACGACCTGCTCGGCGAGATACGCATAACGGTGTCGCGCGGAGAAAAGGTGCTCGTCACCACGCTGACTAAAAAAATGGCGGAGGACCTTACCGAATATCTTGCCACTCACGGCATTAAGGTAAAATATATTCATCATCAGGTGGAAACTATTGAGCGTATGGAGATAATCCGCGATTTGCGCCTTGGCGAGTTTGACGTTCTCGTCGGAATCAACCTGCTCAGAGAAGGTCTTGACATTCCCGAGGTTTCGCTCGTTGCGATACCCGACGCCGACAAGGAGGGCTTCCTCAGGAGCGCGACCTCGCTCATACAGACGGTAGGACGCGCGGCGAGAAACGTTAACGGCCACGTTATAATGTATGCCGACAGAATCACCGACTCTATGCGCGGCGCGATAGACGAAACCGAACGCCGCCGCAGTGTACAGATGAAGTATAACGAGGAGCACGGAATTACTCCCGAGAGTGTTCGCAAGAAGGTCGCCGACATAATCGAGATAGGCAAAAAGGCGAAGCCCGAGAGCGACAAAAAGCTTACACGCCTACAGCGAGAGCGGCGCATAGAGGAGCTTACGGCAGAGATGCGCGAGGCGGCGAGAACGCTTGAGTTTGAGCGCGCGGCATACCTGCGCGACAGAATAAAAGAACTGAAGAACGGAAAGTAAAATGTCAAGAAGTATTATAATAAAGGGAGCAAAGGTCAACAATCTCAAGAATATTGACGTGACGATACCGCGCGATAAGCTCGTCGTTCTGACGGGACTTTCGGGAAGCGGTAAGTCCTCGCTTGCCTTTGACACTCTCTATGCAGAGGGGCACAGGCGATTTGTCGAGAGCCTCTCTTCATACGCGAGAATGTTCCTCGGACAGATGGACAAGCCCGAGGTTGATTTAATAGAGGGCCTTTCTCCCGCGATAGCGATAGACCAGAAGACCACCTCGAAAAACCCTCGCTCGACCGTCGGTACGGTTACCGAGATATACGACTATTTGCGGTTGCTTTATGCGAGAATAGGTATTCCTCACTGTCCCGTTTGCGGAAAGGAAATAAAGCAACAGTCGCTCGACCAGATAGTCGACAGAATACTTGCACTCCCTGAGGGTACGCGCTTTATGGTTTTAGCGCCCGTCGTCAGAGCGCAGAAGGGTATGCACGAGAAGGTCTTTGCCGATGCGCGACGCGGAGGCTTTGCCAGAGTGAGAGTTGACGGCAATATGTACGACCTCTCCGAAGAGATAAATCTGGATAAAAATCTCAAGCATACGGTAGATATAGTCCTTGACAGACTCGTTCTGCGCGAGGATATACGCTCGCGCCTTTCGGACTCGGTTGAGAGCGCGCTTAAGGTCGCCGACGGCAGAGTATCCATAATTACGGTTGACCGCGACGGAAAAGAGGGCAGTGAGCTCGAGTTTTCGCAAAAGTACGCCTGCGAGGAGCACGGCATCAGCTTTCCCGAGCTTGAGCCGAGAATGTTTTCCTTCAACAACCCGATAGGCGCGTGTCCCGAGTGCTCCGGAATCGGCAATATGCAGATGATTTCGGTCAAAAAGGTTCTCAACCGCCCCGAGCTCTCCTTGCGAGAGGGCGCGATTGCGGCAAACGGCTTTAAGACTATGACCGAGGACTCCTGGACAGGACCTCTGGTTGCAGCTGTCGGCAAGGATTTCGGCTTCACGCTCGATACTCCGATTTGCGACTTCACGAAGGAGCAGCTTGACGTGCTTATGTACGGCTCGGGTGCAAGAAAATATACCGTCATGCGATATTTTGGCAAGGAGGGACGTGAGCAGACCACCACCTTTGACGGAATTATCCATATAATTGAAAAGCGAATGAAAATGGCGGGGGGCGACTACTATCAGGAGTTCGTAGAGGAGGTCGCCTGTCCGAAATGCAAGGGAAGAAGACTGTCGGACATGGTTCTCGGCGTTACCGTCGGAGGTCTCAATATTGACGAGATATGCCGTCTTTCGATAGACAAGATGCTTGATTTCGTCGAGAATCTGAAGCTCGAAGAAAACGAGGCAAAAATCGCCTCGGAGATTTTGAAGGAAATTAAGGCGCGGCTCGGATTCCTCGTCCGTGTCGGGCTTGATTACCTCAATCTTGCAAGAACCGCAGGAACTCTTTCTGGCGGCGAGGCGCAGAGAATAAGGCTTGCGACACAGATAGGCTCGGCGCTCACCGGAGTTCTTTATATCCTTGACGAGCCGAGTATTGGACTGCATCAGCGCGATAACGGCAAGCTCATTTCAACGCTGAAGAGCCTGCGCGACCTCGGCAACAGCGTTATAGTCGTCGAGCACGACGAGGATACTATGCGCGAGGCTGATTTTATAGTCGATATAGGTCCCGGCGCGGGTATCCACGGGGGAGAGGTCGTTGCTACGGGAACGCCCGAGGAGGTAGCGGCAAATACTGCCTCGATTACCGGAGATTACCTTTCGGGCAGACGTAGGATAGAAATTCCTAAGCAAAGACGGGCAGGCAACGGCAATTTCCTTCGCATAATAGAGGCAGAAGAAAACAATCTTAAAAAGCTCTCGGTCGATATTCCGCTCGGTTGCTTTATAGCCGTCACCGGTGTTTCGGGAAGCGGAAAGTCCTCGCTTATAAATTCGGTGCTTTACAGAACTCTTGCGCGAGACCTTAACCGCGCGATAACCTATCCCGGAAGGGTCGGACGCATCGAGGGACTCGAGCATCTTGATAAGGTCATAGCAATTGACCAAAGCCCGATAGGAAGAACTCCGCGCTCCAACCCTGCGACCTACACCGGACTTTTCACCGATATAAGAAACCTATTTGCCAAGACTAAGGACGCGAAGGCAAAGGGCTACGATGCCGGCAGATTTTCCTTCAACGTCAGAGGCGGGCGCTGTGAGGCGTGCGAGGGCGACGGAGTTAAGTGCATAGAAATGAACTTCTTGCCCGACGTCTACGTCAAGTGCGACGTTTGCAAGGGCAGGCGCTACAACCGTGACACCCTTGATGTCAAATATAAGGGCAAAAGCATCTACGACGTACTAGAGATGTCGGTGGAAGAGGGACTTGCCTTCTTCGAGGGGCTTCCCCAGCTTCAGCGCAAATTGCAAACGCTCTTTGACGTAGGACTAGGGTATATTAAGATAGGTCAGTCCTCGACGACACTTTCAGGCGGCGAGGCGCAGAGAGTTAAGCTTGCAACCGAGCTTGCAAAGCGCTCGACGGGCAAGACTATTTATATTCTCGACGAGCCGACGACAGGACTTCACACAGAGGACGTATCCAAGCTTATCAGCATACTTCAAAGACTTGCCGACGGAGGAAACACCGTGCTCGTAATAGAGCATAACCTCGACCTCATCAAGACGGCGGATTATATAATCGACCTCGGCCCCGAGGGGGGTGACGGCGGCGGAACGCTGGTTGCCACGGGTACTCCCGAGGAGGTCGCGAGATGCGGAAAATCTCACACGGGTGCGTTCTTGCGCGACAAATTGAATATCAAAATGTAAACTAAAGGTGACATTATCATGAAGGTTAATTTTAAAAAGCTAAACGAAAATGCAACAGTTCCGACATATGGAACCGAATATTCTGCAGGTGCCGACCTTTACAGTCTTCCGGGTGAAAATATAACGGTAGAGCCGCGAGGAACGGTGCTCGTGCACACGGGTATAGCCATGGAAATTCCCGAGGGCTACTGCGGTCTTATCTTTGCGCGTTCGGGACTTGCGACAAAGCGCGGCCTTGCTCCTGCAAACAAGGTTGGAGTAATCGATGCCGACTATCGCGGTGAGATAATGGTCGCTCTCCACAATCATTCCGACGCTCCCGTTACAGTCGAGGGCGGAGAGAGAGTGGCACAGCTTGCCATAGTCCCCTTCCTCAAGGCAGAGTTTACCGAGGTGTCAGAGCTTTCGGATACCCTTCGCGGAGAGGGCGGCTTTGGCTCGACGGGAAAAAAATAAGACCATAAAAATCGTTTATTTTTTAACAATGTTATTGACTAATCGAAAACTTTGTGATATTATATATAAGGTTTAACGAAATAATAAATAAATGTAAATAAAGGAGATTTCCCAAATGGCAACCTACAACAAGAAAACCATCGAAGATGTAGAAGTTTCGGGCAAGACCGTCCTCGTCCGTTGCGACTTCAACGTACCTATGAAGGACGGCGTTATTAC
>JAZSIJ010000052.1:0-3943 GCA_045533755.1 Eubacteriales bacterium
CTGCTAAAATAATTATCGAAAAGGCAATGGCTGCAAGCCGCGCAAGAGAGGCGGCAAGAAAGGCAAGAGAGCTTACCAGACGTAAGAACGTTCTCGAGGTCTCTACCCTTCCCGGCAAACTTGCCGACTGCAACGAGAACGAGACAAGACTTACCGAGGTCTACCTTGTAGAGGGAGATTCGGCAGGAGGCTCTGCAAAGAACTGCCGTGACAGCCGTTTCCAGGCGATCCTTCCCCCCAGAGGTAAGGTGCTTAACGTTGAAAAGGACCGTCTTGATAAGGAATACTCCAACACCTCGATCATTCCCATTATCCAGGCTCTCGGCTGCGGTATCGGAGACGATTTTGATATTGAAAAGCTCCGCTACGGCAAGATCATTATTATGGCCGATGCCGACGTTGACGGCTCGCATATCAGAATTCTTCTTCTGACCTTCTTCTTCCGTCATATGAGACCACTCATCGAGCAGGGCCACGTTTATCTTGCACAGCCCCCTCTTTACAAGGTTTATAAGGGTAAGCAGCTTCGCTATGCATTTTCCGACGAGGAGCGCGACAGAGCTATCGAGGAGCTTGGCGTCAAGGGTGTTGAGTCCGAGAGATATAAGGGTCTTGGTGAGATGGATGCCGAGCAGCTCTGGGAAACCACTATGGACCCCGAGAGAAGAACACTGCTTAAGGTGACCATTGACGATGCTATGCGCTGCGACGAGGTATTCTCGGTGCTTATGGGTGATATGGTTGAGCCCCGCCGTGAGTTCATTACCAAAAACGCGAAATTCGTTGAAAATCTTGATATATAAGGAGGGAATGAAATGGAACATAATTACAAAACAACCGATATAGAATTCCCTCAACAGAGAATTGAAAACCGTGATATGGAGAAGGAGGTAAAGCAGTCCTTTATCGAATACTCCATGAGCGTTATTACGTCACGTGCCCTACCCGACGTCAGAGACGGTATGAAGCCCGGTCAGAGACGTATTCTCTACGCTATGTACGAGGATAATCTCACCCACGACCGCCCCTTCCGTAAGTCGGCTACCACAGTAGGTAACGTGCTTGGTCGTTATCACCCCCACGGTGATGCTGCCGTATACGGCACTATGGTAAGAATGGCACAGGACTTCTCCCTCCGTTATCCTCTTATCGAGGGTCACGGTAACTTCGGTAACGTAGACGGTGACGGCGCCGCCGCATACCGTTATACCGAGGCGAGAATGGCGAGAATTGCCGACTTCATGATGAGTGATATTGAGAAGAACGTCGTTCCCATGACGAGAAACTTCGATAACACCCGTGATGAGCCTACCGTACTTCCCTCCCGTCTGCCAAACCTTCTTATCAACGGCTCTGTCGGTATTGCGGTTGGTATGGCGACGAACATTCCGCCCCATAACCTTACCGAGGTGATCGACGGTATCGTTTACAGAATCGACAATCCCGAGTGTACTGTTGACGACCTTATGATGTTCATTAAGGGTCCCGACTTCCCCACCGCGGCTATTATCTACGGCTCCCGCGGTATCAGAGAGGCATACGAGACCGGACGCGGTAAGGTCTACATCCGTGCAAGAGCGACTATTGAGGACGAGAACAGAAGAATTATCTTCACCGAAATTCCTTATATGGTCAATAAGTCCATGCTTATCGAAAGCATGGCAAATCTGGTTAAGGATAAGAAGATCGAGGGTATCACTGCCCTTCGCGATGAGGCGGGCAGAGGCGGTATGAGAATTGTCGTTGAGTATCGTCGCGATGCTAACGCGGAGGTTATTCTTAATCAGCTATATAAGTACACACAGCTTCAGGACACCTGCTCTGTTAATATGCTTGTTATTGACGGCGGTGAGCCTAAAACGCTGAATTTGCCAACTATACTTGACAAATACATAGGCTTCCAGAAGGAAGTTATCGAAAGAAGAACTAAATTCGACCTTGAAAAGGCACTTCGTGAAATTCATATTCTTGAAGGATACAGAATTGCAACCGAGAATATTGACGAGGTAATCAAGATCATCAAGGGATCGGCTTCTATTCCCGATGCGAAGCTTCAGCTTTGTGAGAGATTCGGTCTTTCGGATGCACAGGCACAGGCGATAGTCGAGATGACTCTCGGCAAGCTTTCCGGCCTTGAAAGACAGAAGGTTGAGGATAGAATTACAAAGCTTGAGATCCTTATTGCAGAGCTCAGATCTATTCTTGAAAATGAAGAAAAGCTTCTCGGTCTTCTTAAGAGCGAGCTTCTTGAGATCCAGAGAAAGTACGGCGACGAGCGTCGCTCCGAGCTTACCGAGGCTACCGAGGAGATCGACCTTGAGGACCTTATCGAAAGACACACCTGTGTTATCACCGTAAGCCACACCGGATACATCAAGCGCCAGCGCGCTGACGTTTACTCCGCACAGAACAGAGGCGGTAAGGGCATTATAGGTATGACAACTAAAGAGGATGACTTCGTTGAGGACGTTATCGTTGCAAACAGCCACTCTTACCTTATGTTCTTCACCAACCGTGGAAGAGTTTATGCCAAGAAGGCGTACAGAATTCCCGAGGCGGGAAGACAGGCGAAGGGCACCAACCTTGTTAACATCATCGAGCTTAACGAGGGCGAGTTTGTGACAGCGATCATTCCTATTACCGACTTCACCGAGGGCGAGTACCTTACAATGGTTACAAAGCTTGGTGTAATCAAGAGAACTCTGCTCTCCGAGTTTGAGTATCAGAGAAAGAGCGGTAAGATCGCAATCAACCTTGACGAGGGTGACGAGCTTATCTTCGTAAGACACACCAAGGGCGATGAGTCGCTTATTCTTGCAACCCGTGACGGTCTTGCGGTAAGATTTGACGAAAACAACGTTCGTTCCATGGGACGCGGTGCCCGCGGTGTTCGCGGTATCACCCTTCAGGGCGAGGACGTTGTCGTCGGTGTTTGTGTCGTTGATGATACAAAATCGCTTCTCACCGTCACCGAGGGCGGTATGGGTAAGAGAACGCTCTTCACCGACTTCCGTGAAATGAAGCACAGAGGCGGTAAGGGTGTCACCTGCCACCATATCACCGAAAAGACAGGTAAGCTTGCCGCGATCCTTACGGTTGATGAGGACGATGACGTTATGCTTATCACCAACGAGGGTACAATTATCCGTACGGGCGTTTCGGGAATCAATATCTACTCCAGAACCGCAGGCGGCGTAATCCTTATGAGGCTCGACGAGGGCTGCACCATCAACAACGTTGCAAGACTTGAGAAGAGCGAAGAAATTGAAGAACAAAGCGAGGCAACTGAAGCCCAGCTTGACCCTTCGGAAAATAAAGAATAAAATAAAAAATATATAAAAAGCCGTTTTATTGAAAACGGTAAGGAGGATTTACCATGACATTCAAGGAAAAACTCGTGATTCTCAGAAAATCTAAGGGCCTTACTCAGGATGAGTTTGCAAGCGCAGTTGGTGTTTCAAGACAGGCAGTTTATAAGTGGGAGTGTGGACAGTCTTATCCCGAAGTACCCAAGCTTCTTGAAATGAAGCTTCTCTTCACTATCTCTATTGACGAGCTTCTTGATGACAGCTACGACATTCCCGTTCCTGAGAAGAAAAAGAGAAAGAGAATTTCCAAGGACGCTCAGAAGAAGATTGAAGAGAGTGTAGAAAAGGAAATAAAGATTTCTGCACCCAAGGCGGCTCCCGCACCTAAAGCGGCTCCTGCTCCTAAGGCAGAGCCCGCACCTAAAGCAGCTCCTGCTCCTAAGGCAGAGCCTAAGGTTGAGGAAGCTCCCAAGGTGAATTACGTTCCCGAGCTCAAGACTGCTGCAATTAGCATTCCTAAGGCAGAGGAAGCAGCTGCACCCGCAAAGGTAAAAGAGGCAGCACCTGTGGAAGAGGCAGCACCTGCAGCTTCCGAGTCCGCTGCTGAGGATAACGCAAAGAAGGGCGGCTTCTTT
>JAZSIJ010000124.1:0-7646 GCA_045533755.1 Eubacteriales bacterium
TATCAGGGAACTATCACCTTCGTCGGACAGAATTTTGGAGCAGGAAAGCTCGACCGTGTTAAGAAAACGCTGCTTTACTGCATGCTTCAGGTGCTGGTGGTGGGCATTGCCGTCAGCGCAGTTGCACTGATATTTATAAGAGAGCTATCAACCCTTTTCGTCGATATGACCCTGCCAAACGCAGAGCTTATAATAAACGCGGCGACGGTCAGATGTATGATAATTCTTCCGCTATACTTCATAGAGGGCTGGATGGACGTATTGACCGGCTATCAGAGAGGACTTGGATCGTCGCTTCGCCCGATGATAGTTACACTTTTCTCGGTTTGCGTCGTGAGAGTGCTATGGACGTCCTTCGTATTTCCTCATTTCGGAACGGCAGAAAGCCTTTACATAATTTATCCTATATCCTGGGCACTGTGTACTCTAATTCATTTTGTATTCTCACTAAGAATAACTAGAAAAATTCAAAAACAAGCGCGATAATGTAAACAAAACATTACATAAGGAGAAAGAAAATGGCACTTATGATGAAGTTCCCCGGCTTTAAGAGAAAGGCATTTACCGTCAGCTACGACGACGGCACGGTACACGATAGGAGAATGCTCGAAATTATGACGAGGCACGGCATCAAGGGTACGCTGAACGTAAACTCGTCATTGATAGGAAGAGCGCAAAATCACCTCTCGGTAGAGGAGCTTGTGGAGCTTGTCGAAAAAAGCGGATTTGAGGTTGCCGTTCACGGCCACCGACATCTTTCTCTTGCAAAGGTTGACACGGGTGCGGCAACCTACGACGTCATCAAGGACAGGGAGATGTGGGAGAGCGTCTTCGGAAGAGTTATTAAGGGCATGGCGTACGCCAACGGCTCATATTCCGACGAGGCGGTAAATATTCTCAGGTGCTGCGGAATAGAGTATGCAAGAACCACCGTTGCCACCGGCAAATTCGATATGCCGACCGATTGGCTGCGCCTCCCCTCCACCTGCCACCACAACAGCTCAAGACTTATGGAGCTGGCGCGCGAGTTCGTCGAGAAGCAGGACGACGAAAGATTTATGCGCAACCACCCCATGCTGTTTTACGTCTGGGGTCACAGCTACGAATTCGACAGAGATAACAACTGGGAGGTTTTAGAGAAGCTTTGTGAGTACGTCGGCGGAAAAGACGACGTATGGTACGCAACGAACGGCGAGATATACGAGTATGACAGAGCCTTCAAGTCGCTCCGCTTCTCCTGCGACGAGAGGCTGGCGCACAATCCCACGGCAAAAGACATTTACGTTCAGGCAAACGGAAATATGATAGTCATTCCGGCGGGACAAACGGTAAAGCTTTGATTTAAATTAAAGAGCAGAAATAGAAGGGAATCTCCTTTTACCTCTGCTCTTTTTATATAAAGGTTGGAAAAACCCCGGATTTAAGGACGAAGACCCATACCGCCCTCAAGGGTGAGGGTCTCGCCGTTCATGAACTTGAAGTCGGGGGAGGCGAGCTGAACGCATACTCTGCCTATCTCGGTTTCGGGGTCTCCGAAATGACCCGCGGGGGGCATCTTTACGTTGGCCTTGAATGCGTCGGGATAAGCCTTCTCGAAGCTTTCGAGCTGTGCCGTCCAGGCGAGAGGGCAGATAACGTTGGTGTTAATGCCGTCCTTTGCCCATTCTGTTGCCGCAACGCGCGAAAGACCGCGGATACCCTCCTTCGCCGCCGCGTAGGAGCATTGACCGTAGTTGCCGAAAAGTCCCGCGCCCGAGGCGAAGTTGATTATAGAGCCCTGCGTTTCCTTGAGATAGGGGTAGCACGTCTTCATATAATAGAAGGTGGCGTAAAGACCCGAATACATAGCGAGATTGAACTGCTCTGTGGTGTGGTCCTGAATGGTAACGCCCGAGGCGGAGGCCTGCGCGTTGTTTATGAGAACGTCAATTCTGCCAAATTCCTTGTATGCCGCTTCTGCTACGCCCTTGGCAATAGCTTCGTTGTCGGCGCCCTCGGAAATATCCGCCGAGAGTGCAAGAACCTTGATGCCGTACTTTGCCTCAAGCTCCTCCTTTGCGCGCTCAAGCTTTGCCATATTTCGACCCGTAATCACGAGATTTGCGCCCTCCTTCGCGTATGCGGTGGCGATGCCGTAGCCTATTGAGCCGCATCTGCCGTCGGAAAGAGCCGCGTATCCCGCGCCGGTGATTATTGCTGTTTTACCCTTTAAAAAGCTCATTGTTTTTCTCCTTTTGAATGGTTGCTATAAGTATATCATATTTTTGACACAGTGTCAATAAAAAAATCGGGAGAGAGGGGGCTCTTTCCCGATTTTTGACAGAATGCGCGTGAGCCGTTACGTGCGGCGAAGCGCTGTGCTCGCGCTTCTTTTTCGACTTGAGATAGTCACGGCCCTTATTTGTTACCCTGCAGGTCTATTATACAGGGTTTTTTAGTCGCTGTAAGTATAGGTGGCTTCCAAAAATCACCTGTTAGGTGACTTTCTTTTTGTATAAATTCAACAAAAGTAAGCGCGAGGACGTAACTAGCCGAGCAAAACATCGGTGATAAGCATCACCGAAAAGCCAAGAAGTAGGGCGTAGGTTGCGCCTCTTTGATGCCCGTGCGCGTGGGTTTCGGGTATCATCTCGTCGGAGATGACGTAGAGCATAGTTCCCCCTGCAAACGCAAGAGCAAAGGGAAGTATTGCCGAGGCAACCGATACGGCAAGATAGCCGATAAGCGTTCCGACAACCTCAACAACCCCCGTCAATGCTGCAAGCAGGAAGGCTCGGCGCGGCTTCACCCCTGCCGCGAGCATAGGTCCGACTATAACCATACCCTCGGGGATATTCTGAAGCGCAATTCCGCCGGCAATTATGAGTGCGCCGGTCGTGTTTTTCGAGCCGAAGCCGACGCCTGCCGCAATGCCCTCGGGAAGATTATGTATTGCGATTGCCGTCACGAAGAGTAAAATCTTACCGATTTTTGACTCGCCGTGCGTCTCGGGGTCGAGCCCCGCGAGCTTGTGGAGGTGCGGAACAAGCTTATCTATGAGATTGAGGCAAACGGCGCCCGCAAAAATGCCCGTAACCGCAAAAACAAGACCGAAATCGCCACCGTATTCAACCGAAGGAATGATAAGTCCGAGCACCGCCGCCGCGAGCATAACTCCCGCGGCAAAGGACAGTACCACGTCCGAAAATTTATGTGAGACGTTCTTGAATATAAAGCCAACGGCAACGCCGACGAGCGTAGCTCCGCCTACGCCAAGAGCCGTGAGAATAACCAGATCCATAGACAAACCCTTTCTTGAAAACCATGAGGTCGGCGCAGATTAGCACCGACCCGTGTTAAATTACGCCTCCGAGAACATATCCTTGCCAACTCCGCAGAGTGGGCATTCGAAATCCTCCGGAAGATCCTCGAACTTCGTTCCGGGAGCGATGCCCTGCTCGGGAGCTCCCAGAGCCTCGTCGTATTCCCAGCCGCAAGCGTCACATACGTATTTTTTCATTGTTAGTTATCTCCTTTATAAATGTAAATTGTTGTTTACAAAACGAGCGATGGAGCAGAGTAAACTCTTGCCGCGAGCTCTTGGTTTAGCATATACAGGCTCTTGGGGTCTGAGCCGAAGAGCTCCATTTTGGTAATCATATCGTTTGCGTTGGTTTCCTCCTCGCCCTGCTCCTTGACGAACCAGTCAAGGAATTGCATAGTGCGGAAGTCGCGCACGTCATACGCCGCCGCGTAAATGTCGTTTATAAGCGAGGTTACGTACTCCTCGTGCAGAAGACCTGCCCGAAGAACGTCCATGTGGCACTCGAAGACCTTGTCGGGCTTTGCTATTGCCTCGAGGGTTACCTCGGCATTTTCGTTTTGCAGATACTGGAAGAAGAGCATCGCGTGGTCGCGCTCCTCCTCTGCCTGTATCTTGTACCAGTTTGCGAATCCGTCAAGGCCAACCCTTTTGAAGTAATTTGAAAAATCCAGGTAAAGATACGCCGAATAAAATTCCTTGTTGATTTGCTGATTTAATAGCTCGTGAACCTTAGCGTTTAACATTTGACTTCTCCTTAATAGTTATATTTCATGCTTCCAAAGTCCGTGAAGATTGCAATATGCATACACGGCTATGGGTTTTTCGCCCTCTGAGAGCACGAATGACGCGACGGGCGGCTCTCCAACCTTGAGATTTTTGAGCTGAGAGCCGCAGTCGGTCTCAAGATATATCCAGAGAATGCTGTGCTCCTCTGACATTGGGTGCAATACCGAGCCAACCTCGACCTTAACGTTGCTCCCCTCAACCGAAACGACGGGGATATGCTTTTCGCGGCTGGCTTCAACAGCGCCCGCGTCAAGCAGCTTCATCTTCTCGCCGCAGCATACGACGGGAACTCTCTTATCAACAATTTTTTCTACTATATTTCCACAGTGCTCGCAGATATAGAAATTAACATTAGACATGTTGTTTCCTCCGAATTTTTGTTTTGTGTCTATATTATACATCTTTTTTTGGTACTTTTCGGTGACAAAGTCACATAAAACGAACTTTTTAATAAAATTTTTTCTTGACACGGCAAAAACATGGTGATATACTTATAAATAATGAAGCTTTTTGCGAGGTTGACAATGACAAGCCTTGAAATTTCCAAGCTGTGCGCCGACGCCTTTCCGTTTTGGAACAGCATATCCGATACCGACAGAGAAAATCTTTTGCGAAGTACTCAAGAGGTTTTCTTTGAGCGCGGAACGAATATACACGACGGCGGCGAGTGCACGGGAATAATACTTATAAAAAGCGGCTCGCTTCGCCTATATATGCTCTCCGAGGACGGCAAGGAAATAACTCTTTATCGTCTCTTTGCAGGAGAGGTTTGCGTTTTGTCTGCGTCGTGTGTGCTCAACAGTCTGACCTTTGACGTCTTTATCGACGCCGAGGAAGACAGCAATTGCGTTATAGTCGGCGGCTGCGCCTTTGCCGAGCTTTCGGAGAGAAGCCATGAAACGAAAATATTCGCTCTTGAAACTGCGCTGACCAGATTTTCCGACGTTATGTGGGTAATGCAGCAGATTTTGTTTATGAGCTTTGATAAACGCCTTGCCATATTCCTGCTTGACGAGATTTCAAAGCACGGCGGTGATACTGTCAGACTGACTCACGAGCAGATAGCAAAATATATCGGCTCTGCCCGCGAGGTCGTGTCAAGAATGGTGAAGTATTTTGCAACCGAGGGGATAGTCGAGCCCTCGCGCAAAGGTATAAAAATACTCAACAAGAAGCGGCTCCGAGAGATAGCCTCGTGATGTAAACAAAGGTTTACATTATTCAAACAGCTCGAGAATTTTTTCTTTAGGTCTTGCACCGGTCAGGCGGCGCGAGACCTTTCCTTCTTTCATAACCACGAGTGTCGGAATACTGAACACGCCGTATTTCCCCGCGAGGTCGGGCTCGTCGTCCACGTTTATCTTTCCCACCGCGTATTCGGGGTGCTCAGCGGCGATTTCCTCGATCACGGGGGCTACCATACGGCAAGGGCCGCACCACTCTGCATAAAAGTCGAGAAGCACAGGACGCTCTCCCGAAAGTATTTCTTCAAAATTGTTTTTGTTGATTTTAAGTACCGACATTTCTAATCTCCTTTATTAGTCCTTTTATTTGACCGAGAGCTTTTCTCTCTTTACGCTGTCATTTTAGCATAAAAAAAGCCTGCCTTCTGTGATTTTGTCACAAAAAGCAGGTTTTAATTCAGTTTATTGCTTTGATTCTATTTTTTTGAGGAAATAGCTTCACGGAGCTCGGCTTTTTTGTCTATAAGCGTCTGCTTTATGGCGCGGGCGTCTTCGCCGTGAGCCTCCTCAAATTCGGTGAAGAATTCGGCTCTTGCCGAGAAGAGTGCCGCCTCTATTTCGAGCGCGCGCTCGGACAGCTCTTTTTTCAGGTCGGTGCTAAAGAGGGTGTCCTCAAGCTCGCGGAGAGCTTCCTCGGCGGAGCGTACCGCGGCAATAAGCAGGTCTATCGCCTCGTTTGCCGAGCTGCCGAGAGCCTCGTATGCGGCGAGTGCCGCCTCGTAGGTCTGCTCCGACACGGCGAGCGAGATTTTAGCCTCGGCGTATTTAACGTCGCCTACCTCGAGCGATGCGGTGTAGGTTCTCTTCTTCAAGAGCTCGACTTTAGCCTCGCGGAGCGCGGTAAGAGAGGTCTGATACGCCGAGTCGGGCGCGAGAAGCGTTTCGTAGCGGAAGCTCTCAAGCGCAGATATTGCATCACTGTAAGCCTCAATAGCCGCCTCGTAGGCTGCGAGAGTGACTAAATGCACCTCCCCAAGCTCCTCGATTATATCAGCAATAGCCTCTTTTCTGGCTAGATTTATCTTATTCGTCTTCTCGGAGAGAAAGGTATCGCGCATATCCTCAGTGATAACAAGCGAGGTCTCGGCGCGTCCCTCGGCAAGAAGACGGTAAAGCTCCTCTTCGGTCTTCTCGGAAAGCTCCTCTTCGGTGTAAAGGCTTGCATTGGCGACGAGGGTACGGAGTGCCTCGGTCTTGAGCGCCCGAGTCACCTCGACGGTGCCGCTTATTTTGAGCGTCCTAAAGAGCTTCTTTGCCTGGCTCTCAAGATTTTTTGCAAGAGCCTCTGCGTATTTGCTATCTCCCGAAACCGAGAGGTTAAGCGTGTTCTCGGCGTTGCCCCCCACGAGATAGCCGGTCTCGGCGGCTATGTTAAGAGTGAGCTCAAGAGCTTCAGCCGCGGTTTTTCCGACGTAAGCCTCTCCTGCGATAATAATACCGCCGTCGTCGTTGAGAGCTACGGCGGAAATTACCGTGCCCTGCTCGTTTAAGAGAAGCTCAATCTTCGGATTTATATCAAGGGTTACACGGGTTACCGTTCCTGCAGGTGCTTTTTGGTCGCCACAGGAGGTGGCAAGCAATACACCGCAAAGAAGACATAGGATTGTAATTACAGAAAGAAATCTTTTCATAATAATCTCCGTGCCACCAAGGTGGCAAAAATCGTTTTGGGAAATCCCTTTTCTACAGTATAACATATTTTGTAAAAAAATTCTATACTTTTTATAAAAAATCGCAGTTATTTTATTTCCTCAAAATCTTCCTTGCCGTGCTTGCAGATGGGGCACTCGAAGTCATCGGGCATATCTCCCTCATGAATATAGCCGCATATTTGGCATACGTATTTTTTTACGCCCCCCTCTTCCTTTGCGGGTGTAGGCTTCGGCTTTACGTTTTCGTGGTAGTAGGAGTAGGTCATCGTCGCCGCGTCAGACAGTACACCCGCCTCGGTCACCGAGCAGATAAACATTCCGTGACTGCCGAGGTCAATATAGCTCTCGACCTCAAGCGACATATAGGAGTTGATATAGTGCGGAAGCAGAACAAGACCGTTTTGGGTGCGAGAGGGAGAGCAGTCCGCAAACTTGTCGACGTCCCTGCCGCTTCTGAAGCCGAACGCCTCGAAAACCTTAAAGGGCGCATCAACCGTAAGCGTGTTTACGTTCATTTTCCCGCTTTCCTTTACAACGCCGTGTGAGTAGTTCGATTTGTTTATTGCAACGGCAACCTTCTCGGGCGAGCTCGTTACCTGCATTACCGTGTTGACTATAAGGCCGTTATCCCGTTTTCCGTCGTTTGAGGTCACGA
Source organism: Eubacteriales bacterium (assembly GCA_045533755.1). GTDB lineage: Bacteria > Bacillota > Clostridia > Oscillospirales > CAG-272 > UBA1740. The sequence goes on from JAZSIJ010000124.1 coordinate 7,642, forward strand.
CGTAG
>JAZSIJ010000087.1:0-2524 GCA_045533755.1 Eubacteriales bacterium
CGGAACCTTTATAGCAATGCTGATTTCGGTGCTGTTTGTTGTGCTTGGAGCTATAATACTTATCAAAACCATGAAACGTAAGTAGGAGGTTTCTACAATGAAGCTATCAACGGCTTTTGCAGCACTTGCAATTCTCTTAACAAACGTTATGTGTGTTGTAGTAACTAACGTTTGCACAAGCGGATATTATGCGGCTAAGCATCATTTGACAAGCGCGCCCTGGGAGGTAGGTCTTTTATTCATTATCCCCTTCGCGATTGGAATTATCGCTTGCTCTATCGTGTCATACGTAGCAAAGAAAAAGGGCAAATAACCCGCCGCAATTGCAGTTATTCGAGCAAATAAGCACCCCGACAGACCTCAAAATCTGTCGGGGTGTTTCGTCATTATGAAAGATATCCTTGCCAAGCGCTTTTTTAGCTTTGCGCCTGCGTGGGCTTTGGTCCTCGGCGACGAGTTCTTCTGCGGCGGGTAGTCTTTCTTCTTATCTCACCGCGCTCAAGCGCCTTCTTATATTCGGATATTTTTTCTGCGTCGGCTCGCGTAATAGTCACGCGTGCGCGCCAGGTTTCGTTAAAATTCTTGTGTAGCTTGAGCACCTCGAACAAATCTCCGTCGCGCTTGCATCCAAAGTAGATGGTGTACCTCTGCCCCTTTGAGTGAAGCGCTCTTCCCTTTTGCTCCAAGGGGCGCTTGCATATCGGGCAGGTGGGCGCTGTAACTATCTCGTCCTCAAGAAGCTCGCTGATGGTGACGTAGCCGTCATCGCCGGCGTCAGCATCTCCGATAACCGCCTCAGCGAGATTTTCGCCGCGCTGAGTATCGTACTCCTTAACACCTCGCAAAACGTCAAGCTTCTGAGCTACCTGTGCCGTGAAATATGCGTCGTTGAGCGCGTCGTGCGCCGGAAGATTCTGCGGAATCTCGAAATAGTCCATCGCATACTCAAGCGAGCGTTGCTTAGAGCCGCCGTCGGTCTGCCTGTTGAATATTATCTGAAGGTCGTAAACCCTGTCAAGCCACTCCGATTTGATGCCGTGAGCATTCAGATTTTCCTTGAACATCGGAATGTCGTCGGGCCCCCAGGTCAGAAAGGCAAAGTCGCGTCCGCACCACCGCCTGAAGCGCTCAGACGCCTCGGGGAGCAGCGTGCCCATGTCCATTTGCTCCTGCGTGATGCCGGTCAGCTCGGACACGTGACGGTGTAGCTTTTTGTAATATTTGGGCTTTACTATTATTTGATAAGAGCCGCAAATGTTCATTCTCTCGTCGAGCTTGACCGCCCCTATCTGTATGACCTCGCCGCGAAGGCGGCAGGAAAGCTGCTTCTGCACGGCAAGCGCCTTCTGTGCATACGCCTGATTCCACTCAAGGTCGAGCGTTATGTAATGCATTCTATCGTCCTTTGACATTTATAATTGTCTTTTTCACTATTATAATATTATACCACCGCACGCCGTAAAAGTCAATAGAAGAGCCGGAAAATGATTCGCCAAGAAAGATAGAAAGGATTTTGCGCTGCTCGAGAATGATTTGACGAGCAAATTATATTTTTTTGTAAAAACCACTTGACTTTTAGGAAAGCAAGTGATATAATATACTAGGTTTTTGCATAGGAGCGCCTTGCTCCGAGCGTAATTAAACCTATCTGGGTGTGGCGCAGTTGGTAGCGCGCTACCTTGGGGTGGTAGAGGCCGCAAGTTCAAGTCTTGTCACTCAGACCAAAAAGCATAGAAAACGTTTGTTTTCTGTGCTTTTTTCTTGTTTTTTTACGGGAATAGCATACTTTTTCGCAAAATCGGCACGTTTCCAAAATCGCACGACCACTTTTCTGACCACAGCAACTCGAACTTTTGACCACTTTTGCCCAGAAAGCACCTAATAAACCGCTATTTTCAGCTGTGAACAAACGAATTTAAAATTTACAGGGCTGCGCTCAAATTTTGCAACGAGCGCAGCATTTTTCTTTGTTTTAGGCATAGTAATTTTTCAAAATTTAAACGTTTCAAAAGTTTTTAAACATTTTCAACCGCTTTTCTCTTCCCTCTCGCACATCTCTCACGTTTGCGTTAAAAACCTCTCAAAACGCCAGACTTGAACTTGAAGCCTCCAATGCTACTAGAGGCCAAAAAACATCTCTACACCTGGAAATTTATTCTCAAATCAATATCAAAAGGGCAGTCCTTGGCATAAATCCAAGTCCCGCCCTCTTCTTTGTCTTAGGCATAGTGTTTTTTAAGAAAACCAAGCGACCAAAGCGTTTGAACCTCTATAATTACTCCGCTGCCTTAAAGTTATAAATAGGCTTTATTCTGCAGATTATCTCTGCGGTAGGCTCGATGTTCTCAACGATCTCATCCATAGACTTGTAGGCCATAGGTGACTCGTCAATAGTATCGGGCACTACGCACGTAGAGTATATACCTGCCATCTCTGCCTCGTACTCTGCCATCGTACGTCTCGCAGATCCCGTGCTACGGGACATCAGCCGGCCTCCGCCGTGAGGCGCTGAGAAGTTCCAGTC
>JAZSIJ010000034.1:0-7051 GCA_045533755.1 Eubacteriales bacterium
TGTCGGGGGTAGAGATAGTTTTGCCGTTCAAAACCACCTCGGCAGGAGCAGACACGCCGGTAAGGCGCAAGCAAACCTGCTTCATCGAAAGAATCGCGGGGTCTATTTCAACGATGCCTGCAAACTCTGTACAGGTCGTGCGAAGCGCGGTGTCAAGGCTAATCGCATCGCCATCGCACGAGGCTATTACCGAAGACAGCGAGCACGGAAGCTTCGCCGCAATACCTGCTCTGTCGGCAAAATTGAGCTTAAAATCCTTCAGTTTAATCCTTATCAAGCCGCCGTCTCCCTTCTTGTAGTTTTGGCTTTATTTTCCAATCATTTGCATTTCCTTTGACCTGTCCGCCTCGGAGTTTACGCTCTCGGGGTCGCGGAAGGTGGGAACTGCCATCTTCATTGCCTCGGTTATCGAGGCCGCGCCAATCTCGCCCTCGGCATCTGCAACCGCGCGGCGAAGCATGTCGAGCTTTTCCTCAATTTCCTCTCTTGAGAGGAACTCCTCGTGCTCAACGAATATCATATCGTTGTCGGTTCGGCGAAGCTCGTCGGTCTTTACGAGAAGCTCCTCGTAAAGCTTCTCACCCGGACGGAGTCCGGTTTCTATAATATCAATATCGCGGTAGGGCTCCATACCCGAGAGTCTGACCATATTCTCGGCAAGCTCAAGAATCTTGACCGGCTTACCCATATCGAGAACGAAGAGGTCTCCCGCGCCCGCCATAGAGCCAGCCTGCATCACGAGGCCTGCCGCCTCGGGAATAGTCATGAAGTATCTTATTATGCGCTTGTCGGTGACGGTTACGGGACCGCCCGACTCAATCTTCCTCTTGAAAAGAGGAATAACCGAGCCGTTAGAGCCGAGAACGTTACCGAATCTGACCGCGGCAAACTTGGTTTTCGAATTCTTACGGCACTGCACGACCATCTCACACATACGCTTGGACGCGCCCATTACGTTGGTGGGATTTACCGCCTTGTCTGTGGAAATCAAAATAAATTTGCCGGCGCCGTACTTCTCTGCCATATCAGCGGTGTTGTATGTACCGAGGACGTTATTCTTGATAGCCTCGCAGTTGCTGTGCTCCATCAGAGGAACGTGCTTGTGCGCGGCAGCATGGAAGACGACGTCGGGCTTATAATGGGCAAACACCGCGTCAAGCCTTGCCCTGTCCCTAACCGAGCCTATTTCAACGGCAAGGTCGAGCTTGTCCTTATGCTTTGCGACGAGGTATTGCTGAATATCGTAAGCGTTATTCTCATAGATGTCGAAGATTATGAGCTTCTTCGGCCCCAGCTCTGCAATCTGGCGGCATATTTCGCTTCCGATAGAGCCGCCGCCACCGGTTACAAGAACCGTCTTGCCCTTGTAGTATTCAAGGCTGTCGCGGCTGGCAACGTCGAGGGCATGTCTGAAGAGAAGGTCTTCGATTTTTATCTCACGGAGCACTCCGCGCTTCGCGCTCTCCTCGCCGTCTCCGACGGGAAGCTCGTAAATCTTCACCGTAAAGCCTGCGCGAGAGTAGAAGCTCATTATAACCTCGGAGTCCTCCGGCGTTATTTTGGGAAGAGCAACTATGACGTTTGATATTCGAAGATTTCGGAGCTTCTCAACCACCGATTCGTCATTCTGATAAACGGGTATTCCGCGGAGCTTTGCGCCAACCTTATCTTTGTCACGGTCAACGAAGCAAAGAGGCTGATAGGTGGACTTGCTGTTGCAGAGCAGCTCGTCGGTGAGAAGCGTTCCTATTTTTCCCGCGCCGATTATCGCAACGGGTATTTTTTCGGCAGAGGAGCTTCGCTTCTGCTTGATAGCGCGCCTGTTCATCGTTCTCTGCTGGTAAACGAAGCGCGAGGCAAGCGTGAGCACGCATATCATCGCAACGGTTGATGCCGTCTGCCATGCACCAAGGTATGCAATCGGCACGGCTCTGGTTATTACGAGAGAAACGACGCCGCCGACGGTATCGGCAAGCACGATATCAAGATACGCCGACGAGTCGGCGTAACGCCACATATTAGCATAAACGAGAAAGAGAAATCTCGCCGCAAACACCGTAAGCGCCGTGATGACGAAGTTAAGGGCATAGGCAGGGATATTGAGCTCCGTGGCTGACGCCATAAGGCTTACCGCTATAACCCCGAGATAAACCGAAAGAATAATGAGAGCGTCTATGGCTATGAGAATGAGCCGTCTTTTACTGTTCAAAAACTTCATAAAAACCTCTTCAATCAGTGATTTGTTAACTATATATTAATATTATACAACTAAACGCGCGACTTGTCAATGGAAAAAGTTGTTTTTCAAAAAATGGCACAAAAAAGCGCTTTACCATAAGGCAAAGCGACTCGCCGTGCTTCATTACATGCCACCCGTGTTAAATTTCAGCAAAGAAAAAGCCGATAATGCAAACTAAGATTTACATTATCGGCGGGCTTCAAGCCGTTCTTAATACGAAAAAATTTTATAAAGCTGTTCTCTGAGCGGCTTAACTATCGCAACGACGAGCAGCATTATTCCGATGAGCAGAAAGGCAACCGCAGGATAGAGCGACCAGGTGAGCCTATCGTGAAAATGAAAGGCTGCGTGCAGACATATCTCGATAAATATGCTGTAAGCTCCTGCCGCAATAAAGGCTCCCGAGGCGATATATAGCTTGCCGCGCTTGAGGTAGTAAGCGAGTATAGCAACGGCAGAGCAAATCACTCCGGCACCAATGGTAACCGGCAGAGCAAAGCTCAGGAACCAATCTCCGTCAAGCCTTAAGTTGAGATAAAAGAGAAACAGCCCGACAGCAACAAAGTCACACGGAACGAACACGGCAGGCGACGGATGCGTAAACCAGCTTGGCAGCAAAAACAGAACGTAGGCAAGCAAAAGCGCGCCTATAACGTAATCCGCCCAGATTACACCCATATTTATATTCACGTCACAAAGAAGCGATATCGCCGCAACCATCACGAAAAAGCAGGTCAGAAGGAATAGCGCTGCCTTACGTCCGTTGCTCTCCTTCGGCTTTTTGTGCGGCGGATAGGGACGCTCGGGACTTGGGTCAAGCCCCGGAAAATAGACCGGTGTCTCACATAAGGGGCATTTGCGCTCGCTCTCTGCAAGCTCCACTCCGCATTTTACACAGTACATAAATACCTCCGTAATCAGTCTTTTAATTACTCTCTCGAATTGCTCTCCACCTTAACCTTGATGCCAATCTCTCGAAGCACCTCGTACAGAGCCATCTCAAGCCTCGGCTCCTTGATGTTTCTGATGATGTTAAGGCGCACCTCGTCGCCGTACGCCAGCATTCCCGCGTTGTAGGGGGCTGTTGACTGTACGCCAAGGACGAAGTCAAAGTATTCGACGTATTTCTGCATCTCCTTGGGAACCTTAACCACGCCGAGATTAGACAGCGACAGCGCGGATTTTCGTTCTCCCACAAGATAGAAGATTGTTTTCATTACAATATTTTTGAGGAAAAGAGGGGTTAATTTGAGCAGGGTGTTCTGCTCGTCCTTAACGTTGGTATAAATTCGCGCGCGCATATTCTTCGCAGTTATGTCGAGCTGCATCTGGCGGTAGACTATGGTAACTATTTCCTCAAAGCTATACTCGCCAAGCCGCGGGTCAACGCCGGGGGTGGTGTACAGAACGAAGTTTCGAAGAGTTTCGCCTCCGAATATTCGCCTGAGGTCAACGGGTATCAGAACCTTGACCTCCTTTTGACGCTTGGGGTTAGGCTTGTCGCGGTTTTGCAGGGCAATTATCGCCGTAATGAATGCAGCCGCAACCACGGCGGTAACCGTGACGCCAAGCCTGTGAGCAAGCTCACGGAGAGCCTCGGAGCGCATAATAAACGCGGTGTTATGGCAAAAGCCGTCAGGCTCGTATTCACCGAGTATGCGATATGAGTCGGACTCGTTACGGCTTCGCACGACGGGAGCGCAATGCATCGGGAAGAGGTCCACCATCTCCTCCTCGCGCGGAGGCTCAAGCCTGTCGAGGATTCCGTCCTCTGCCGGTATCGTCACGCCGTATTTCTCTTCAAGATATTCGGCAACGAGAGTTTTAAGGAAAACAAGTCCTCCGTTTCCGTCGGTCAGGGCGTGGAAGAACTCGACGGCTATTCTCTTCTTATACACAAGAACGCGGAAGGCGCAGGAGCGAATATCGTCAAACGGCATACGCGCGAGCGGATATGAAAGCTCATCCTTAACCTCGGGCGCGTGCGCTATCTCCTCAAGATAATACCAGAACGTACCGCTGCAAAGCCTGACGGCAATGGACGGGAAGCGTCTGACGGTAACGTCAAGCGCCGATTGAAGTCGCTCTCGGTCAACCTCCTCGGTGAGAGTTGCGGACAGTCGGAAGACGTTGCTCCAGCGTGACGTTGCCGCCGCGGGATAAATCTTTGCCGCGTTATCGAGATGCATCCAACGGAGCTTACGCTCGTTGCCCCGCGGCATATTGCGCTTGACGAAGTCGGATATAAGGGCGAAGTCATGTCTGTTCGACTCAAGCGAATACATAAGATAGGCGTGCCACATATCCTTTTTTATATGAATTTGAGACTTTACGCCGTGTGCCTTCAAAACGACGTGCATACGCTCGGAGTCGGAGCGAAGTATTTCCTTTTCACCGACGAGTATAAGCGAGGGCGGAAGCCCCGTGAGGTCGGCATAGACGGGCGACACGTAGGGGAGCTTCTTTTTCGCGTTATCCTTCGAGGATATATGCCTGCTCGGCTTATCCGAGGCAGTCTTGTCGCCGAAAAGATAGCAGTCTGTGAAAAATTCAAGGCGGCGCCTTGTGAGCGAGGGGTCAAGCTTCTCGTTGTCCTCGTAGGATTCGCCCACGAGCGAGAGGTCGCACCAGGGCGAGATGGCAACGACACCGGCGGGCATCGGCTCACCCGACTCACGAAGCTTCTGTAAAAGGGCGTAGCAAAGTCCTCCGCCTGCGCTCTCGCCTGCGAGAATTATCTTATCGCTCGTGTACCCCGATGCAAGAAGCCACCTGTAAGCGCGAAGGGCGTCCTCAATAGCGGCAGGATAGGGGTGCTCGGGGGCAAGTCTGTATTCGGGCGTAAAAACCCTCATACCAAGCTCTGCCGAGAGCATGGTGGAAAATCCTCGCGCGTAATCAAGGCTTCCGCAGGTGTATCCGCCGCCGTGAAGGTAGAGGATAACTCCGCCACGAAGCTCATCGCGGGGGACTACGAGAGAGGCGCGCATACCGTCAACGCTTCTATCGTTTATTACAACGTCGCGCCGATGTGTGAAGCGCATAAACGCGCCGAATTTATCCTGAACCTTGCGAACAAGTCCAAGCGAAACACCGTCGGCAAGAGAGCCCATAAGCTCAAGCTGCCGGCGGACGAATTTGTCCTGAAATTTCACGGTGCGTACCTCCCTTTCTTCATTTTCTCAATATAGTATACCATTTTTTCGTAGGATTTTCAATATTCTTTTGTCATTTTCCTAAAATATTGCCCATTTTACAAAACAGGTCTCTTCCTCGTTGACTTTTTCGGTGAAAAATGCTACAATATTCTTGATTTTTACATCGGAGGGAGCTATGAATTACTCTGACACCGAAAAATTTAGACGGCTCACCGAAACGGTTGACTTAAACTGCAGGCTGACACAGCTCTACGCAACCTATCTTGAGCGCTTTCCCGAGGCTATATCTGCCGAAATGGTAGACGCCTTGACCGAGGACGGCAGAATTACGAGGGAGGAGGCAATAGTCGCTCTGCTCTCGGAGATTTTCGGGCTTGATATGTCGAGGAGTGCCCTTGACAGACGGCTGATAATGGGCTATCTCACGCCATCGGTGCGGCTTCTCGACCCCTCACGCTACACCGAAAATCCCTACTATAAAAACGTGAGGATAAAGAACGTCACCGACGGCTCGTGGGAGCTGAGATGGGAGTCCTATCCCCCATACCGTGCTGTAATTGCGGGCGATATGATGCTCTCAGACGACTTCACCGAGGTAGCTCCGCTAGGCTTCTTTACCGAAAGATTTGACTTCCCTGCCGTGCTTGAGGGAGGCAATGAATGGATGACGCTCACCCCCGTAGACCTCGACACCTGTGACAAGGCAATTGCGCTGGCGCACGGACGTGTCGTCACCTTCGGTCTTGGGCTCGGCTACTACGCCTATATGGTCTCGGAGAAGCCCGAGGTCGAATCGATAACGGTAATAGAAAAGAGCCCCGACGTGATAAGGCTCTTTGAAAAATACATTTTCCCCTATTTCCCGCATAAAGAAAAGGTCAGAATAATCTGCGCCGACGCCTTTGAATACGCCGAGCGAGAGATGCCCGGCGAGAAGTACGACCTCGCCTTTGTAGACACCTGGCGTGACGCCTCAGACGGCGCACCCATGTACGAAAAAATGCGCTCGCTTGAGCATCTTTCGCCCGCCACGCGCTTTGAGTATTGGATAGAGAATTTTCTTATCTCGCGCCTTCGTTACCTCAAATTCTGCGAAATCGCAAGCGCCCTCGAGAAAAAATCCGACACTGCCCCGAAAAGCTACGGGGAAATCCTCAGCGCACTTGATTTCAAAAGATAACAGAAAAGCGAGTCCCAATTTTCAGGGGCTCGCTCATTTTTTATTTATTCCTCCTCGTCGGGCGAAAGAAGCCTTGCCCCCTCGGCGTAGGAGCGAAGAAGCTCCGCCATCTCGTCGGTGAGCTGAAGCGAAATTTTCGCCTTTTCGTAACGGCTCGAAACCGTCATTTCGTAATAGAAGTCGGGCATCAGCGTCGGAATATAGGTGTAGCGCGCGTAGTCTGTGCCGCGCTTTTGCTTATCCTTTGCCCTGCGCTTTTCAACAGACCTTATCGAAGCAAGCGACACGCGGCAGAGGGTGGTATAGCGCTTCCCCGAGCGCTGTCCCACTACGAAGAGCCATTCGCCGCCGGCATCTGTAACCTCGTAGGTGAACTCCGACAAAAGATACTTCACGGCAAGAGTAAGCGCCGCGACTATGAAAAGCATACCGACGAGCGCGACGACACCGCGGTAAAGCTCAATAAACATACTC
>JAZSIJ010000067.1:0-3187 GCA_045533755.1 Eubacteriales bacterium
CAACTTTTTTCTTAAATCAACGTTTTTTCAAGAACCTGTTGTTCAAACTACTCCTTTCGGGTGCTATAATAAAGTCACAACGAACCGAAAAGGAGAAAGAAAATGAACACAGACAAAATTTACGCAGAATCCATTGCAAAGGAGTACGCTCCCAAAGACAACTCTAAAATCGTCGCGCTCCGCAAGCTCGATAGACGGGCAAAGCTCCCCGCGACAGTCTTCACTTACACCTGGGGCATTATATCCGCGCTTATATTTGGAACGGGAATGTGCCTGGCCATGCAGGTCATCGGCAGCGGTATGACGCATATGATTCTTGGAATTGTTATAGGCATTATCGGAATGATTGGATGCGGTGTAAACTATCCCATCTACACGAGGCTGCTCGAGGGCGGCAAGAAAAAATACGCCTTTGAGATAGTGGAGCTCGCAAAAGAAATCAGCGAGGAAAAATAATAATCAATGGGGGCGTCTCATGAACAAGAACGAGAGCAAGTATTTCAATACGGCAGTCAGAATGGACGAGGCGCTTATCGCCCTGCTCGAAAGGAAGGATTTTGCCTATATCACCGTCAAGGAAATCTGCGAGAAGGCAGGGGTAAATCGCTCGTCCTTCTATCTGCACTATGAGAACACCGCCGATTTGCTGAAGGAAACCACGCGCTATATAATTGACAAGCACCTGGCGTATTACTCTGCAGAGGTATCAGGCATATCGCTTCACCTCGACTCCTGTGAAAAGAGCGAGCTCATCTTCGTAACTGCCGAATATCTCACGCCCTACCTCACCTTTATCAAGGAAAATCAAAGAATTTTCAAGGTTGCAGTCAAAGAGTTCGATGCAATGAGCTTCGGCGAGGTGTACGAGCGAATGTTCACGCATATATTCAGTCCGATACTCTTCCGCTTTGGCGTTCCCGAAAAGGAACGCGCATATATTATGAAATTCTATCTCACCGGCATTTTTGCCGTCGTAATGGAGTGGCTTAGTAAGGACTGCAATGACGGTATTGACGCTATTATCAAAATTATCACCGATTGCGTGATGAGAGATATGCGCATAGATGGATAAAACAACCAAGTCCGCCATTTTCAGCTTGATATTCAATATCGCATACAGCGTCTACTACATCACCCTCGGCGCGCTGACGGGCTCGTGGTGGTTGCTTGTACTCGGCTTCTATTACTACGTTTTAAGCACGGCGCGCTTTATCGTTGTAAGAACCAAGAAAAATCTGCGTCTGCTTTCTAAATTCACGGGAATTATGCTTATGGTACTGTCGCTGTCGCTCGTCGGTGTGGTGGTGATGTCGCTTGTGCGCGACCGAGGACATAAATTCCATATAATTGTGATGATAACTATAGCGACGTACTCCTTTGCGAAAATAGTCTTGGCAATAATCAAGCTTGTAAAATCACGGCATAGCACCTCACCGAAAACGGTTGCCCTGAGAAACGTATCCCTAGCAAACGCTTTCGTTTCAATTTTCTCGTTGCAACGCTCTATGCTCGTGTCCTTTGATGGAATGTCCGAGCTCGAAATACTGCTTATGAACGCTTTGACAGGCACGGGCGTTTGCATCGTCGTGTTTCTGCTTGGGCTTAATCTCGTAATTAAGAAAAAACTGCTTTTCAAGGCTTTGGACAAGAGAGAATAGCCCGATTAAGAAATCTCCGCTAAAGCAAAAGCATTTGATGAGTTTTGCGTTATAAGATAAATGTCAACGCTTATAGCGAGATTGCCTACGGTTGTGTATTGACCGCGGGGCGAAAAGTCATTATACTTATGGTGTAAGGAGGTACTTATGACGCTGTACGAAAAGCTTTATAACCTGCGTCGCAAACAAGGATTATCCCAGGAAGGACTTGCCGATAAGCTGGATTGCTCAAGACAGGTAATTTCAAAATGGGAAAACGGAACGACAACCCCCGATGCCAAAATGCTGCAAAAGTACAGTGAGCTCTTTGGTGTCAGTATAGATTATCTTTTAAAAGAGGATATCGACGAGCCGCGGGGTATGCTTCCCGCCGATAAGAACAGCGAAAATAAGAGGCTTCTCGGCATATTGGGGCTTGCGGTTTCACTCATAGGCTGCGTTTCTCTAATCCTGTTTGGCGCTATCGCGGTATTTAACTCCGACGCCGCTGACAAGCTCGCCGCCTCTTCTGTTATAGTAATTGACGGAACCTTTATAGCAATGCTGATTTCGGTGCTGTTTGTTGTGCTTGGAGCTATAATACTTATCAAAACCATGAAACGTAAGTAGGAGGTTTCTACAATGAAGCTATCAACGGCTTTTGGGGCGCTTGCAATTCTCTTAACAAACGTTATGTGTGTTGTAGTAACTAACGTTTGCACAAACGGATATCATGCGGCTAAGCATCATTTGACAAGTGCGCCTTGGGAAGTAGGTCTTTTATTCATTATCCCCTTCGCAATTGGAATTATCGCTTGCTCTATCGTGTCATACGTAGCAAAGAAAAAGGGGGAATAACCCGACTCAAATTGCAGTTATTAGAGCAAACAAACACCCCGACAGAACCAATCTGTCGGGGTGTTTCGTCATTATGAAATATATCCTTGCCGAGCGCTTCTTTAGCTTTGCGCCTGCGTGGGCTTCGTTGTGCGGCGACGAGTTCTCCTGCGGCGGGTAGTCTTTCTTCTTATCTCACCGCGCTCGAGCGCCTTCTTATATTCGGATATTTTTTCTGCGTCGGCTCGCGTTATAGTCACGCGTGCGCGCCATGTTTCGTTGAAGTTTCTGTGCAGCTTCAGCACCTCGAAGAAATCTCCGTCGCGCTTGCAAGCAAAGTGAATTGTGTATCTCTGCCCCTTTGAGTGAAGCGCTCTTCCCTTTTGCTCCAAGGAACGCTTGCATATCGGGCAGGTGGGCGAGGTGACTATCTCATCCTCAAGAAGCTCGCTGATGGTGACGTAGCCGTCGTCGCCTGCATCAGCATCTCCAATAACCGCCTCGGCGAGATTTTCACCGCGCTGTGTGTCGTAGTCCTTGACCCCGCGCAAAACGTCAAGCCTCTGCGCGACCTCTGCCGTGAAATAGGCATCGTTGAGCGCGTCGTGAGCCGGAAGATTCTGCGGAATCTCGAAATAGTCCATCGCATACTCGAGCGAGCGTTGCTTAGAGCCGCCGTCGGTCTGCCTGTTGAATATTATCTGAAGGTCGTA
>JAZSIJ010000023.1:0-6475 GCA_045533755.1 Eubacteriales bacterium
CGATAGGGTGTATCCCCGCTACGCGCGACTAATAACAATAGCCACCCCTTGCGGAGTGGCTATTGTTATTGGCAGGGGTAGCAGGATTCGGACCTACGAATGAGGGAGTCAAAGTCCCTTGCCTTACCGCTTGGCTATACCCCTATATTTACGGGTGACGCTTTGAGCTTCCCGCTCGGTCACCCGTATATTGTAGCATAAAAATACTCGTTTGTCAATGCTATTTTTCCATTATTTAATATATGGCAGACATAAAAGGAAGATTACTCCGGGAGTTCTCCTGCATCGGGGTATCTCCCGACCTTTTTGAAGCCGTCTATCTCACCCTTGCACATAGCGTTAAAGATTCGGTGCTTGAGGCCCTTGTTTTCGCGCTCGAGACCTGCGAGGAGATTTTTCATTTTCTCTCGCTCGGTTGCGTGGTCCTCGGGGCATAGGCTCTTTATGACGGGGAGCTCTCTGCGCCTTGCAAAATACTGCACGTCCTTTTCAGTAGCGTAGAGAAGCGGTCTTATCAGAGTTATTTTTCTGTTAGAGAGGTAGGACTTTGGCGAGAAGCAGCCGAGCCGTCCCTCAAAGAATAGGTTCATCATAAAGGTTTCTATGGCGTCGTCCCAATGATGACCGAGAGCGACCTTGTTGCAGCCTAGCTCCTGCGCCGCCGCGTGAAGCGACCCACGCCGCATTTTCGCACAGAGAGAGCAGGGATTAGGCTCTTTGCGCACGTCAAATATGATTTTCGCAATATCGGTTTTTACCAGCTTGTATTCTACTCCAAGCTCCTCACAGTATTTTGCGATAGGCGAGAAGTCACCGCCCTCAAAGCCCATATCTATTGTTACAGCCGCGACCTCAAATTTCTTCGGATAGAAGCGTCGCATCTCGGCAAGAGCCGCAAGAAGTGCGAGCGAGTCCTTACCGCCCGATACGCCGACGGCAATTTTATCACCCTCGTCTATCAGACCGTAGTCGTCAACCGCACGGCGCACGAAGCTTAAAAGCCTCTTCATTTCATTCATTGTCAAACCTCTCAGTTTTGCATAAAATGGGAATAAATAAACTGTATTGGAGTAGATTTATGAGCACGAAAATATACATCGACCAAGGACATAATCCAAGAGAATACAACACGGGTGCTGAGGGAAACGGATTTTTTGAGCAGGATATAACCTATGATATTGGACAAAGGTTATATACTCTATTAAGCAACAATCCGAATTTTGAGGTCAAACTATCCCGTCCGACGCCCGAAACTCTTCTTGGAACGAGCAACGCGTCAAGCCTAACCGCTCGTGTAAACGACGCAAACTCCTGGGGAGCTGACGTGTTTATCTCGCTACACACAAACGCGGCAGAGAACAGTCGCGCGTCGGGAAGCGAGGCGCTGGTTTACAGTCCGTCCTCAACCGTCGCGCGCGGGATTTCAGAGGATATACTCGAGGAACTCGCACTGACCACGGGACTTCGTAACCGAGGGATAGTTTATCGCCCGGGTCTTTACGTTCTGCGCAGAACCAGAATGCCCGCAACCGTTATTGAGATGGGCTTTATAAGCAATCCTTATGACGCCGAGCTTATGGCGTATTCTCCCGACCTTTTTGCCGAGGGCATATATCGCGGAATACTTGATTACTACAATTTAAGATAGCTTCAGGCTGTCTAGATTTAGATAATCCTCACACGCCGCAGGGGTAATGCTTCTGAACGTATAGGTTGCACCGCAGCTTTCGCAGTAGGCTTGAATACCCTCGTCCGAGAAGCGCAGGTCGTAGCCGCCCTTTTTGCAGGGGCACTCAACGCGTCCTTCAGCCTCTAAATCCTTTAGCACGAAGCGTATAGTGTCATAGACCGCAGGGTCGGGAAGTATCTCGTCCTCACCCATCTCCTTCGGCTGAAGCTCAGATACGTCCTCGACCTCAAGCCCTGCCATAATTGCAGAAAGCTCGCGCTCGGTGCGCGACAGCTCGGGGTCTATTGCCTCCTTCTCACCGATGAAGGCGATATCCACACCGGAATAGGGGCAGGAGAGCTTGGCAAGAGAACGGTTTAAAAGTATCTCCTCGGATACAATGAAGCTGTGGCTCTCACCGCAGAGAAGACAGGGAACTGTGAGCTTTAGCTTGTCGTCGCGGGCAATATGTATATCAAGCTGAGAGGGGGCGTCGCAGCCGCATTTCAATCTCAGCATATCTGCCGAAAGGGCGAATTTACCGACTGTGCCGAGCACGGCAGAGCCACAGGAGGAGCATCTGTAAGCGACGAGCCTCTCTTTTTTCGTAGCGTTTGACATTGCTTATTTTTCCTTTACTTTTCCATTATGGCGGAGGATAGCTCCTCTGCCTTTTCCTTGTCTACGAGAAGTGTGACAAGCTCCTTCGCAAACGCGAGAGCCGCACCCATTCCCTTTGCAGTTGTGATATTTCCGTCGGTGACTACCGACTCGCCCGTAACGGTAGCGCCGGTAAGCTCGTTTTCAAATCCGGGGTAGCAGGTAGCGCGCTTGCCCGCGAGAAGTCCGCGTCTGCCGAGCACGAGAGGCGCGGCGCAGATAGCCGCAATTCTGCCGCCTCGCGCAGTAACCGAGGAAATTATTTCGTCAGTAAATGGCGAGGCATCAAGATTGAGTGAGCCGGGCATTCCACCCGGAAAAATGACGGTTGAAATTTTGTCAAGCTCGACCTCCGAGGGAAGCTTATCGCACACTACGGGTATTCCGTGTGAGCCGAGCGCAATCCTTGAATTTACACCGACCGTCACGACCTCAAGCCCTGCCCGACGCAGCATATCAACCGGTGTAAGCGCCTCGATTTCCTCGAAGCCGTCTGCAAGAAGTACCGCTATCATAGGGTAAAACACCTCAATTTCTTTGTTTTGTGATAGAAGAGAGTCGCCAAAAGCCGACTCTCTTCGACTTTTTAATCAAGACTTACGCGCGAGAGCTTCTCGTGCCACTCGTCCTTTGTGATAAGAACGTCACGAGGCTTCTGACCGTTGGGACCCGAGACTATGCCGAGGTCCTCCATTCCGTCGATGAACTTGGCAGCCTTGCCAAATCCGATAGAGAGCTTTCTCTGAAGCAGAGAGGTGGAAATTTTACCTGCACTTACCGCAACGTCAACAGCGTCGAGGAACTCCTGATTGTTGTAAAGACCGCCGTCGTCGCCCGAGTCTCCGTCATCGTCGTAGCCTCTCGAGCCTGAGCCCTTATCCTTTGAACATTTCTGCGCGGCACGGTTGATTTCCTCAATAGCCTGGTCGTCGTAAACGTTTCCGTCAACCTGCGATTTTATAAATTCAATGATGCTTTCAACCTCAGAGTCGGAGACGAATGCGCCCTGAACACGCTTGGGACGTGATGCGCCCGCGGGGTTAAAGAGCATATCGCCCTTGTCAAGCAGCTTTTCCGCTCCCGCCATGTCGAGAATGGTACGGGAGTCGGCATTTGACATAACCTTGCAGGAGATACGCGTGGGAATGTTCGCCTTGATAACGCCGGTGATTATATCTACCGAGGGACGCTGTGTTCCTATAATAAGGTGAATACCTGCGGCTCTCGCCTTCTGCGCGATGCTCATAATAAGTCCCTCGACGGGGTTCTTTACCTGAAGCATAAGGTCGGCAAGCTCGTCTACGACGATAACTATCTTCGGCATGGGCTCGCCGAGCGAGGGGTCTTCAAGCACCTTTGCGTTGTATGCCTCAATGTTGCGTACACGCGCCTTTTCAATCATTTCGTATCTCTTTTCCATCTGCTCGACCGCCCACATAAGCGCGCCTGCGGCTTGCTTCGGGTCTGTTACGACGGGAATAAGAAGATGAGGAATACCGTTGTAAATATTAAACTCGACTTTTTTCGGGTCAATCATTATGAGCTTGACCTCGTCGGGCTTCGCCTTATAGAGCATACTGAGAAGCAGGGAGTTGATACAAACCGATTTACCCATACCCGTAGCACCGGCTATGAGAACGTGCGGCATTTTTGCAACGTCGCCAAACACCGGCTGTCCCGCAACGTCCTTACCCATACATACTATGGTCTTGGAGCGCGAGGAGATAAACTCCTCGGTTTCAAGAAGGCTTCTCAGCCTTACCACGTAGGGCTTGCTGTTGGGAATCTCTACACCGACTGCCGACTTTCCGGGAATGGGTGCTTCCATACGGATACCCTCTGCGGCAAGGTTCAGGGCAATATCGTCAAAGAGGTTCATTATAGAGCTGACCTTGACGCCCTTTGCGGGTACGACCTCGTATCTCGTGATACGCGGGCCTCGGTCAAAGCCCTTGATGGACGCCGTAACGTTGAAGGACGCAAGCGTCTCTATAAGCTTGTTTGCGTTTTCAGCCGTTTCTGCGTTAGTGCCCTCGTCACCGCCGTTGTCCTCAACTCCGAGAAGCTCTATTGAGGGCAGACGGTAGTTAGAGTAGTCGGGCTTCTGCGGAGCTTTCGGCTCTTCCTTTGGTACTACTACGGGTGCGGGAGCGGGCTTGGGAGCGAAATCGAAGGGTGGGGTATTATCCTCGTTCTCGTCCTCAGCCTCCTCTTCGACGGCGGAGAGAAAGTCCTCTTCCTCCGTGGTGTAGTCGGACACCGTAATTCCGGGGAGCTCGTCCTCTGTGGGAGCGATGGGAGACTCGTTTTCCTCTGCAACGTCGGGGCGGGCTTTAGGCTCGTCAAATATCGTGAACATACGCCTTTGCTCAAGAACGGTTTTGCTTTGCTCGGCTTCAGGAATAGGCTCGGCAAATGAGATAGGCTCATCCTCGGGAGGCTGTACAGTGACTTCTTCGAGCTCTTCTTCGTCCTCATCGAAAGCGAAGGAGTCAGCGCTTGCTACAGTAACCGACGGCTCGGCGGTGTGAATTTCCTCAACCAGCTCCTCGGCGGGCGATACCTCGAAGAAGAAGCTCTCCTTCGCGGTAAAATCGCGCTCGTCGGGCTTTGGCATAGGATCTAGCATAGAACGCTCGGTTCTCATTGTCTCCGCCTTAGGAGTGACGGGCTCGGCTGGGGTGTAGGTAGAAGGGGTAGGTGGGGTGTAGGGCTTGAACTCTACCGGCTCGTCTCTTTTCTGAGAAGCCTCCTCGGTCTCATTTCTCGGAATGACAGGCTCCTGCCTTGTCGGCTCGTAATAAGTTTTTTGCTCAGAATAAACGGGCTCTTGACGTACGGGCTCTGTATCGGGCGCATAGCGCATCTCGGAACTCGTTACCGCAGGCTCTTCGGGCTCAAGCTCCACGGTTATCGGCTCGTTTTTTGCATCTGCCGCATAACCCGAAGGTGTTGATTGCTCACCCGCCGCATTTGCAGAAGCCCTCTCCATTTCCTCGCGTTGCTTCTTATATGCGATTTCACGCTCTATTATCTTCTTTTTACGCTCTTCGAATTCGGCTTGTCTTCTCGCCCTTGCCACGTCCTCCTCGGTGAGATTGTTAATGTTCTCGGCGAAAACGCCGACGCCCTCGGGCTTGTGTGACTTTACCGCCTCTGAGGCTCTTGAGGAGGGCTTGAAGGCAAGCTTTTCGCCCATGGCAAAATCGAACGGGTCAAAATTCCCGGTGAAGACCTTGTCGGCATCGTCGTCGAGACCTATTGAGGAATCGTTTCTCACAGTGCCCGGCTTGAAGGTATCATTAGCCTCGGGCTTTGCGATTTCCTCCATATCTATACCGTAGTTTAAATCCAGCTTTTTGCCGTCAGAGCTTTGCTTGTCCGACATTTTGACGGTTATAGTACCGTCGGAGAAGAACACCTCACCGTCGCTAGAAGCTCGGTCACAGGGCTCGCTTGATACTGTACTCTTGTGATGTACCGCATTGCTGAGAGTAGGGTTCATTTCCACGGATGCACGGCTGCGAGCCTCCTTTATACCAAGCTCACCTATAGAGAGCTCCTGCATACCGTTATCCACCTCGAAGTAATCGTCGTGATACAGGTCACGGCGCTTTACGTCATCGGCACGGCGCTTTTTTTCTGCCTTTGCCGCGTCTCTCGCCTTGCGAGATTTCTTAATTTTTTTCTCGGCGGAGGCAAAAGCTCCTGCAACCGATGACAGCGCGCCGAAGATAACCTTTGCCGCGCTTCCGTTGTTTCTTGCAACGAAATAGGTTATATACACCGCAATCACGGCTGCGGCTACGATAAAGAAGCCGACAACACCGAGAGCCTTGATTATACCAAAGGCGATTATGCTTCCAATAAAGCCGCCGCCTACAAGTGCCTGTCCGTCGGTGTAAAACTCAAGAGGGGTAAAGCTTACGCTGCCGTCGAGATGGGAAAAAGCATATACAGACGACGATGTGAGCAAAATCACGACAAGCGAGAAAAGTATTCTGGATATTCTGCGATGCTTTGCAACGTCGGAGGGGTAGAGTAGGGCGTGCATAGCAATAAGCAGAGGTATAGCATATGCTCCGTAGGAGAAAAGTCCGAGCAGAACACCCGAAATTGCCTCACCAAAGCTTCCCATGTCCTGCA
>JAZSIJ010000150.1:0-3215 GCA_045533755.1 Eubacteriales bacterium
GGTTTTTCCGACGTAAGCCTCTCCTGCGATAATAATACCGCCGTCGTCGTTGAGAGCTACGGCGGAAATTACCGTGCCCTGCTCGTTTAAGAGAAGCTCGATTTTCGGATTCATATCAAGAGTTATGCGGGTTACCGTTCCCGCAGGTGCTTTTTGGTCGCCGCAGGAGGTGGCAAGCAATACACCGCAAAGAAGGCACATAACTGTAATTAAGGAAAGAAATCTTTTCATAATAATCTCCATGCCACAGAGGTGGCAAAAATCGTTTTGGGAAATCCCTTTTTACAGTATAACATATTTTGTAAAAAATTTCTATACCTTTTATAAAAATTTGCAGTTATTTTATTTCCGCAAAGTCTTCCTTGCCGTGCTTGCAGATAGGGCACTCAAAATCGTCAGGCATATCGCCCTCGTGAATATAGCCGCATATTTGGCATACGTATTTCTTTACGCCGACCTCATTCTCTTTGGCTGAGGGCTTTGGTTTTACATTCTCATGATAGTAGGAATAGGTCATCGTTTCCTTGTCCGACAATACACCCGCCTCGGATACCGAGCAGATAAACATACCGTGACTGCCGAGGTCGATATAGCTCTCAACCTCGAGCGACATATAGGAGTTGATGTATTTGGGAAGCAGGACTAGGCCGTTTTGGGTGCGAGAGGGAGAGCAGTCCGCAAACTTGTCGACGTCCCTGCCGCTTCTGAAGCCGAACGCCTCGAAAACCTTAAAGGGCGCGTCAACCGAAAGGGTGTTAACGTTCATTTTTCCCGACTTACGAATAACGTCGTGTGAGTAGTTCGATTTGTTTATTGCAACGGCAACCCTCTCGGGCGAGCTCGTTACCTGCATTACCGTGTTGACTATAAGGCCGTTATCCCGTTTTCCGTCGTTTGAGGTCACGACGTAGAGGCCGTAGCCTATTTTGTGGAGCGCCTTCATATCTCTTTTTGCTTCAGACATTGTTTTTTCTCCTCTAAGTAAATTTTCTTACGCTATAATTTTAACCGCTTTTAACATAAAATTCCGTGACTTCGTCACAAAGACTGCAAAAATGCGCAAAAATCGGGCTTCCATAAATCCCCGATAAAAACAGATTGACTTTTTCGGGCTTTAGATGTATAATAATGCTGTAAAATTCAGATTACGGAGATGTAAAAATGGCAAATAAAAAGAAAAATTCCAACTACGTAACCGAGAAAACCGTAAAGAGAAAGGAAGCCGAGGCGCAGAAAAGAAAGGCGGAAAAAACCAAGAAAACCGTAACGGCTATCCTCGTTCCCACCGTCACCGTGCTTCTTGTCGCGGCGGTTATATTCACGGTAATGCTCATTGGCGGTGCGTTTGATTATATACCAACCGCAACCGAGCACGTAGCGATAGAGCTTGCAGGTGAGGGCTCGCTTCACGTCGAGCTTTACGGCGACGACGCTCCCATAACGGTAAAGCATTTCAAGTCGCTTGTCAGCGATGAATACTACGACGGCAGAGAAATCACCGCCTACATCGACGGAAACCTCTATTTTTTGGAAAAGGCAGTTAACGTCACCGGAATAAAGGGTGAGTTTTCCGAGAACGGCGTTCAAAATAAAGTGCCCTTCAAGCCCGGAACTCTCGTTATGGCGAGAGGCGAGGACTATGATTCGGCATACGGACGCTTCTTCATCGTCACCGAGAATACCGACGTTTCCGCCCTTGATGGTAAATACGCCGCATTCGGCAGGATAACCGATGGAATAGACGTGATAAACGGCATAGTGTCGAAGCTCACGCCGAATTCCGACGGCTCAATCCCACCCGCCGAGAGAACGATAATAGATTCCATATCCGCACACGACTCGCACTAATGCGCCGCATTGCGACGAAAATATTAACAAAAGACGCACCCCGTGTTAAAAATCAGGGTGCGTTTTTGCCTTTTTTCCTCTTGCATTTCGGGCGGTTTTGTGGTAGAATAATGGTAAATTAAAATTTGACGAGGGAAAGATATGACGGATAAGGAATTGCGCGAAATAAGACGGAGATTTCGCCCCGAGAGAAGCAATATACCGCGCATTGTCGGTTGCTTCGTTAACGAAAATAAGCAGATAATAGCGAGAATAACACAGTCGCTCGGGCTGGAGGACTCGATTGTCGCCGAGAAGCTTCTTTCCACAATGAAAAGGGCGCTTTCGGGCAGTCTTGGCACGAACCTCGTTGAAATTCCCTTCAGCACAAGGCAGGTTACCGAGTCCGAGGAGCATAAGCTCCTTATGGGACTTGTCCGCTCCGCCTTAAAGGATACCGAGCTCCTTGAAAAATTCTACGCCAAAGCTATTGAGTCGGTGAAGCTCGAGTCGAATTACGTTATCCTGCTTGCAAATGATATTTATGACGTCCCGAGCTATACAAAGGACGGTGAGCGCGGCGAGTCAAGCTCTCTACATTCTTATATTATAGCGGCGGTGTGTCCATTGAAATCTCTGCCCGAGGCGCTGACCTTTAAGGAGGCGGACAGCCTCTTCCACGCGATGAGCGTGACGGGTGTGCTTTCATCGCCCGAGCTTGGATTTATGTTCCCGACCTTTGAGGACAGGCGCACGAATATCTATAACGCCCTCTATTATACGCGCAGTCTTTCGGAGAATTACCCCGATTTCGTGAGGAGTATCCTCGCATCAGAGCCGACAATGCCCCCAAGAGCGCAAAAGGAAGCCTTTTCAGACTGTCTTGCCGGAGTGCTTGAAGGCGAGTGCAGCTTTGAGCTTGTGCGCTCGGTGCACGCGCAGGTCGCCGAAATGGTCGAGGCGCATAAGGAGTCAAAGGAGGAGCCGCTCCTCTTTACAAAGGAAACGGTAAAGGAAATTCTTGAAAATTGCGGTGTTGCCGAGGAAAAGCTGAAGACGCTTGATAAGCGCCTCGACGAGTCGTTTGGCAACAACGCCGAGCTAACGCCGAAGAACATCATCTCGACAAATAAATTCGAGGTAAAAACCCCCGACGTGTCAATAAAGGTGTCACCCGAGCACCGCGACGTCGTGTCCACGCAGATAATAGGCGATACGAAGTACGTAATGATACGCGTCACGGGTCCCGTCGAGGTAAACGGAATAAGCATTGAGATAGAGGATAAGTAAAAGAAGCAGACCATTGAATGATGGTCGGGAAATAGGGGTATTCGCTATGCGAAAATTTTTCGCTCCGCCTCTGGTGAGCGAGCTCCCCGATGGCTTTC
>JAZSIJ010000082.1:0-17055 GCA_045533755.1 Eubacteriales bacterium
AACTATTCCTTGACGGCTGACGTTTACATAGACGCGACGGGTAACGGTATAATCGCCGGATTCGCAGGCTGTGAGTGGGATTGCGGTGACCCCGTTGAGAAAAATCCTTCGCCTACGAGCTACGGCATTTACGTTATGGGAATGCCCGACGGATTTTTCGGAACCGATACTCCCGCTGCAAAGACCGAATATAACAACCTTCTCGCAGAAAACAATATAAAAATCTCGGCAGAGCAGATGAGCGCTACAATACTTCCGTCACAGAGAACATGGAGCATTGGCTCAAACTTCCAGTACGGTGTTATGCCCGACGATATAGAAACGCTTACGCGTGCTGTTCTTGAGGGCAGACGCGAAACCTTTGAAACTATTGAGGCGCACAAGAAAATCGCAGGATACGATAAGCTTGCCGTAGCCTTTTCTAACTCTCATATAGGCGTGCGCGAGGGAAGAAGAATATATGGTGAGTACAGACTTACAGACGAGGATATTTTGAGCGGAAGCCGATTTGACGACGGTATCTGTCTTGTTAGATTCGGAGTTGACGTACATAAGCTTAAGAGCGACGACACAACCGATTGTATGAGAGGATATAGAACTCAACCGTATCATATTCCGTACAGATGCCTTTTGCCTCTTGGAGTGTCGAACCTTCTTCTTGCAGGCAGGTGTATATCCGGTGACTTCTATCCCCACGCATCTTACAGAGTTATGGGCAATATGATGGCTACCGGTGAGGCTGCTGGCTTTGCCGCCGCTAAATGCTCGGCTGAAAGGATAACTCCCAAGGAATTTGACGGACGCCGTGCGCGTGACTTTATGGCAGAGAAGGGCTACGAGCTTTAATCGCTTGAAAAGTAGATAGGAGAACGCCGATATAGTGATTTAATAAAATTCGACACTGCTTCCAAATTAGAAACAGTGTCGTTTTGCTGAAGAATAATTATTGTTTTTTGAATTTGCAAGAGGCAAGCATTGTGCGGCTTGCCTCTTGTCAGTTTAGTCGGTGGTATAGTTGTCGAAATAGCCCTGAATGTAGACGATTGGAGTACCTTTGTCACCCGAGCCTGACGTAAGGTCGCAAAGCGAACCGATAAGGTCGGTGAGGCGTCTTGGGGTAGTACCCTCGGATGCCATATTGCCTACAAGGTCTGCGTCCTTTTTCTGAATTCTAGACTTGATAGCCTCGCGAAGAGCCTCACCCTTCAGGTCGGCAAAGTCGTTGTCCGCGAGATATTTAAGCTTAAGCTCGCTTGGAGTACCCTCAAGACCTGTAGTATAGGCAGGAGAAACTACGGGGTCAGCAAGCTCCCAAATCTTACCGACGGGATCCTTGAACGCGCCGTCGCCGTAGACCATAACCTCTACATGCTTGCCGGTTCTCTCAAATATCTTTCTCTGAATATCGTCAACGAGGGGCTGTGCGTTTCTGGGGAACAGCTTTATTGAGTCCTCGGTAGCCTTGTTAGAGCCGAGAAGTCCGTAGCTCTCGTTATATCCGCTGCCGTTTACCGAGGAGGAGAGAATCTCGTCAAGACCGAATACGCACTCAGCTCCTGCCGCAAGAAGAAGTCTTTTGGTTCTTGCTCTTGTGTGTATATCACAGTTAAGAACCTTCTTTGCATAGGGAAGAACTGCTCTAGGGTCATTGGCAAAGATGATTTCCGCCTCAGCGCCTGCCTCGCGGATTATATTCTCGTAATACTCAACGTAGTCAATACCGGTGAATGGGTGCTTCTCATAGCCGAAGAGCTCGCGATACTTCGCGAGAGTGAGCACGTCGCGGTAGGGGTCAACACCCTTCTCGTCCATGGCGTCGAGGCTGATTAGATGATTGCCGACCTCGTCGGAGGGGTAGGAGAGCATAAGCACTACCTTCTTTGCTCCCATAGCGATACCGCGAAGGCATATAGCAAAGCGGTTACGGCTGAGAATGGGGAAGATAACGCCGACGGTATCACCGCCGAATTTATTTTTTACATCGGTTGCAATGTCGTTTACCGACGCATAGTTTCCCTGTGCGCGTGCAACGATAGACTCGGTCATAGCTACGATGTCGCGGTCCTTTATTTCGTAGCCACCGTCTTTTGCAGCCTCGAGCACCGAGCTCGTAACGATTTCAGAGAGGTCGTCACCGCTTTTGATGATAGGCGCTCTGACGCCACGGGAAATTGTACCGATCATACGGCTCATAAAAAACACTCCTTTTGCGCTTATTGCATTCTGCAAAAAAACGCATCTAAATTTTTAACGCAAATATTATAGCAGAAAAAATTTAAAATGTAAAGGAATTTTGCGAAAAAAATTGTAAAATATTCATTTATTTGCGCTTTTTTAAAAGAAAAGACGAACAAAAAATATTTTTTAATGCAAATTTATCAAAAAAAATTCAAAGCGTTGACAACTACCGTTGTTTGTGGTACAATTTATAATTAAGTTACAGTGTAAAACACCGCGAAGAAGGAGAGAGCTGATGTATAATATCATAGCGCCCTTATACGACAAAATAAACGGTGAGCTCAACTACTCCACGTGGGCTGATTTCATACAGGAAAACGTCAGACTCTACGGGCCTGATATGCCGACGGAACTCGTCCTCGATCTCGGTTGCGGAACCGGAAGAATGACGCTTGAGCTTGCGCGTCGCGGTTACGATATGACGGGTGTTGACGGATCACCCGAGATGCTCAATATTGCGAGAGCTGAGGCAGAGCGCGCGGGACTTTCTGATAAAATGTTATGGCTTCTTCAAGACCTTACCGCCTTTGAGCTATACGGTACGGTTGAGCTTGCAGTGTCATGTCTTGATACGGTCAACCATCTTACGAGAGTAGCCGAGCTTAAGCAATTTTTATCGCTCGTGCATAATTACCTGGTGCCCGACGGACTCTTCCTTTTTGATATAAACGGTAAATACAAGTTTGAGGAAATATACGGCGACAATAGCTACGTTATGGAGGAGCAGGATTCAGTTTGCGTTTGGCAGAACGCCTACGACGCCAAAAGCCGAATATGTGATTTTTATATTACCGTATTCAAGGAAAACGAGGACGGAAAATACGAGAGATACGACGAGGCGGGCGCTGAGCGTATGTACACTATCAAAGCGATGAAGAGGGCTCTTTCCGAGTGTGGCTTTGAATTTATAGGAGCTTATTCGGATTTTAAATTCACAGAAGCAACCGATTCTTCGGAGCGAATCTATATCACTGCAAAATGCAAAAAATAAGTGAGGAAAACAAGATGAATGAAAAAAACATACCCGTCTCAAAAATGCTTAGGGGAATGACGAGAGACGGTTCTGCCCGGTTTTTAATATTGAATTCAAGAAAAATGGTCGACGATATGATAGCCACGCATCACACCTCGCCGACAGCCTCCGCGGCTCTTGGTAGGACTGTGACAGCGGTATCTATGATAGGCACGATGCTCCCCGAAAACGGAGATACGGTTACTGTTTCGTTTGCGGGTGACGGCGAGGCAGGTAAAATAATCGGCGTCGGAGACTACTTTGGAAACGTAAAGGGATATATACAAAATCCCCTTGCAAATCCCCCGAAAAAGCCTAACGGAAAGCTAGACGTGGGCGCGGCTGTGGGCAACGGAACTCTATCGTTTGTCAAAAGCGTTGGCGAGGGCGAGCCACAGACGGGAATGATTGAGATCGTTTCGGGAGAGATTGCCGAGGATATTGCAACGTATTTTGCAAAGAGCGAGCAGGTGCCTACCGTTCTCTCGCTCGGAGTTCTTGTGGATAAGGATTATTCCTGCCTTGCGGCTGGCGGCGTGCTTATTCAGCTTATGCCTTTTCCTGACGATAAAACGGTAGATCTTATCGAGCGAAATGCCGCCGACCTTTCCAACGTCTCGCGCCTTTTTGAACGCGGACTTTCGAATGAGGAAATTGCAGAGATAGCTCTCCGTGATATTCCGTATGATGTTTTTGATACGCTTGAGGTCGAGTACAAGTGCGATTGCTCTCGCGAGCGTATGCTATCTAAAATCAAGAGCCTCGGCAAAAACGAGATTTTAAAAATGCTCGACGAGCAGGAGGCTGAGGGTAAGCCACGCGAGCTTACCGCCGTTTGCCGATTCTGCAACTCGGAATATACCTTTGATGAAAAAACTCTTATAAAAAAGTAACGACAAACGCTCTCTCTGCATACAGTGTAGGGAGAGTTTTTTATTTTGGAGATCGTTATGGATAAAAATGCTATGCGCTCCTTTCTTTCGGAGCGGAATATATGCCTACACAGAGAGTACCTTGAAAACTGCCGTCTGCGTCTTTCGATCCTGGAGAAAAGCGGATTTCCGATTGCTGACAAAAGTTATTTCGAACTTTGCGGTATGCGGGGCTGCGAGGCGAAGGAGGAGATACTTCACTTGGCGGGTGAAATATACCGACACGAGCTGTATTTTGACTCCTTCGGTATCGGGGGTGAGGGCTGTGACTGCCTTAAGGAACGCTACGGCTCTGTTGCGGGATTTCTTTACGAGGTGGAGCGAGCCGCTATTGGAGAAGCAGGCGGATTTATTCTCGTGTACTTCGACGGAAAAAGTCCTGTCATAAGCCACAGCTCGCGCGAGCTTCACAGACGATACGGAGCTCCAAGGCTCGCCGTTGACCTTGCCGAGCACGCCTATTTTATTGACTACGGATTCGACAAGGAGCGCTACGTAAGGAACGCGGTATCGCATCTGCAACTATCAAAGATACATAAAAAGTAAAAAAATCTTGATTTCTCTTTAAATTTGTGCTAAAATGGAAGAAAAAACATTTTGAAAGAGGATACGATATGAACAAGCTTATTGGCAATGCAGTAGTAGGTCAGTCAGGAGGTCCCACCGCTGCTATAAACGCAACCCTTGCGGGCGTCGTAAAGGGCGCTTTTCTTGCAAAATCAGAGGGCATCATAAACAATCTTTACGGTATGCGTCATGGTATAGAGGGCTTTTTGAGAGAGGATTTTATCAATCTTACCGATAGATTTGAGGGCGGTAAGGATATTGACACGCTCGTTAAAACACCGGCCGCCGCGCTTGGCTCATGCCGTAAAAAGCTTGGCACTCCCGAGTCAGACCCCGAGCTCTACGAGCGCGTTTTTGAGATATTAAAGAAGCACGACATAAGATATTTCTTCTACATTGGCGGTAACGATTCTATGGATACCGTCCTTAAGCTTTCTGACTACGCAAAGGGACACGACTACGAGCTTCGCGTAGTCGGTGTTCCCAAAACCATCGATAACGACCTCGCTGTTACCGATCACACTCCCGGCTTTGGCTCTGCGGCAAAATTTGTTGCGACTACCTTCAAGGAGCTGCTTCGCGACGTTTCGGTTTACACACTCAAGGCGGTCACGATAGTGGAGGTAATGGGTAGAGACGCAGGCTGGCTCACTGCCTCCGCGGCGCTTCCCAAGCTTTCGGGAGAGGTGGGACCCGACCTTATTTATCTTCCCGAACGAGTTTTCGATTTGGAGAAGTTCATAGCGTCGGTTAAGGCGGTTATGGACGAGCATCCCGCCGTACTTGTGGCAGTTTCGGAGGGCATTCGCTTTGCCGACGGTGAATACGTGGGCGTGAACAAGCAGGGCGCGGTTGACGCCTTCGGACACAAGCCTCTTTCGGGAACCGCAAAGGTTCTTGAGCAGATAGTCAAGGAAAGACTTGGCTGTAAGGTTCGTTCCATAGAGCTGAACCTTCCTCAGCGCTGTGCAGGCCACATTCTCTCGGGTGCGGATATATCCGAGTCTCTCGAGATAGGAGCTGGTGCCGTACGCGCGGCAATTTCCGGTGAAAGCGGTGTTATGATGATATTTGTCAGAGACGAGGGCGAAGACTACTCGGTCGGCATCGAGTCCTACGATATATCCAAGATTGCCAATGCCGTAAAAACCGTTCCCGACGAATATATAAACGAGGAAGGAAACGGTATAACCGAGGCAGGTCTACGTTATCTTGCACCTCTTGTTGAGGGGGAGGTTGTCCCGGAATATGAGTACGGTATGCCGAAGCATATAATACTCTAAATCACACCTTTATGTTTAACATTTGAGGAGAATAAAATGATTAAAGTTTCAGGCTTGGTAAAGCGATTTGGCGATTTTACTGCGCTTCGCGGACTGTCCTGCGAGATAGAAACGGGGAGCGTATGGGGACTTGTCGGTATCAACGGCTCTGGCAAGTCAACTCTCCTTCGCGCGATGACTGGAATATATATGGCTGATGGAGGTACGGTTGAGTATGACGGGTGTCCTGTTTTCGATAATCCCGAAGTGAAAGGAAACATTACCTTCGTTCCCGACGAGCTCTATCTTCCACCTAACTTAAATATGGAAAGTATGGCGAAAAGGTATAAGCTCCTGAAGCGCAATTTCAACGAGAAGAAATTCCGCGAGCTTGTAAAAATATTTGAGCTTGATACAAGGGCGAAATTCAACACCTTTTCGAAGGGAATGAGGCGTCAGGCGGCAACCGCACTCGCATTAGCAGAGGAAAACCCCTACATATTCTTTGACGAAACCTTTGACGGACTTGATCCATTTAAGCGCGGATTTGTAAAGCGCGTTTTGAAGGACGAGGCAAAGGAGCACGGCACAACCGTAATCATCACCTCACACTCATTGAAGGAGCTTGAGGACGTCTGCGACAGCCTTGCAATTCTCGATAAGGGCGGTTTTGTGCTCGCGTCCGATGCCGATACGGCGAGAGCCTCTGCGGTAAAGGTGCAGATTGCTTTTGCAGACGATTTTGACAAAACTCGTCTTGACGGATTTAAAGTGATAAGCTTTACAAAAACCGGCAAAGTGGCAACGGTTATAATTGACGGTGAGGAGGAAGAGGTAATGACCGCGCTCCGCGCCCTTGAGCCTCTTTTGCTTGAAACACTTCCGCTGACGCTTGAGGAATCCTTTACCTATAACCTTGACGAGCGTAGAATTCTCAGGGAGGAGGGAAGCGAACAATGAAAAAATTTATATCTCCACGCCTCTTGCGCTTTGTCCTGAAGGAAAATTATATTCTATTCTTGATATACGCTCTGGTCTGCATATTGTTTTCCTCACTTTTTGCCGGAGTTGAGTCGGCCTTTACCGGTGCTATGACGGGCGAGGTGGCTATAATTGATATATCTTCGATCAACGGAGTGTTGCAGATTCTTTCAATACTCGCCATACCCCTCACGGCACGGGCGTTCAGATTCTATACGAAGAGGTGTGACGCCGACTTCTTTGAGGCTCTTCCGTACACAAGGCGGCAGATAATGCTCTCAACCGTGTCGGCGCTGTCGCTTCTGTCGCTTGCCGCGCTGGTCGTTTCAGCGCTTGGCTCGGTTGCGGTTGCGTCGGAGTATGTGAGCAAGAACGTTTTCCTCGTTGGCGACAGCATCTTACATGTTTTTTACTGCTGGCTTACCTCTAATTTGACGATTGCCGTCACCGCCGTAGCGGTGTCAATGTCGGGTCATACCTTTAATACGATGCTTGCGGCGTTTTTAATTGTAAGCGTACCTTCGGCTATCTTCAATTCCTTCGCAGCAATGGCAGAGATATCGCCGCTTCTTGCGGGCGTTATCAACCGTGACCCATATTCAACCGCAAAGCCCGAGCTTATTGATTATATTGTACTCCCCGTTTTGACCGTTTTCGTTATGCTTGTTGCTCTTTTCCTTTTCAAAAGACGAAAGAGCGAGATAGCCACGCGCTTTTACGCAAATCGAGCGGTTGGTCATATTTTAAGAGTCGCTGTTGCACTTTCTATCACCCTTGAGGCTTCAAGTGCATTGCTTTCTCTGTTTTGGGGAGAGTACGTCGTTTACGGAATTTTGGGATTTGCGTTTCTATTTATCTTTTCTCTTATAATTTACTTTGGCTACGAGCTTATCGCGGTAAGAAATAAGAGCGCATTTATTTCGGCACTGAAGGGGCTCCCGTTCCTTGTAGGAGTTAACGTTCTTGTAATTGCGACAGGGCTGATAACCGGAAACGTTATGAGCTCCGTCGTCCCCGGAGAAGATTCTATTATGTATATCTCTATCGAGTCAGGCGATGGATATAATTATGACAGCGCTTTGGCCTCCCACGTGGCAAAAAGCTCATCAAAGGTAAGACTTGATAGCGACGAGGCTAAAAAAATAATAGCCGACGCGCTTGCAGAGAACGATAAAGCATACCGTGACGGCAGCTATGATAAAAAGTACATTTACGGTGAAGAATCCTACGAGAGCATCAAGGTGAAAATAGGTCTTCCTCTTGGCTCAATAACCAGAACGCTTTATGTTTCCGAAGAGGATAAATCCACGCTCGATATGATTTTTGCCGAGCGGGAGGATTATAGGAGTCTGTGGTGCGATCTGCCCGAGAATCCTTACGCCATTATGCATAATGCCAACTTTGGAGCGGTATGCCTTGACAACGCGACTGCCGCTGAAATCTACGAGGCTCTTCTGCGTGACGTGTCAAAAATGTCGTTTGAGGAGTGGTATTACGCGAATTTTGAGGGCTCTGACCATAGTCTGACTGCAGTCGTTAACAACGGCGGCGAGTGGTATAAGCTCAGGCTTCCGATTCCCGAAATTGCAGAGGAAGCTTCAGCACTTCTTGAAGAGGCACTTGACGAAAAGGTGGCTTCCGACTATGACGAGCTGACTCAAATGATAGACCGTGCTGCAAGCGGCGCCGATGAGGCTCTCGAGCTAAGCGTCACATACCGTATCGGAGAGGATTATTATTCGGCTTGGCTTACGGTTGAGGACAGCGAGGACGGAAAGGCTTTGGCAGAATTTCTAAAGAAAAGCATTACCCTCAAATATCCGGATTTTGACCTTCAATACGTCAGATTCAGCGTAGAAACCGGCGGCTATAGCTACGATTGGATTTACTACGAGTTTTCCTTTTCCGAGGCATATAGCACAGAAGAACTCAAGGAAATATTAAACCGCTATTCGGTAGATTATTGATGCTATTGATGCTTTGTGCACATAGCAAAGGCAAAAATACAGGTAATTACGTGTAAGGTGAAGGACTGATATGGAAAATACGCCCGAAAAGCATCCGCTGAACGCCAAGAAAATTGCACTTTTCGTACTGTACGGAGCCGTCGCCCTTTGCCTTTTGTTTGCCGTACTGTCCTTCAACGATTTGCCTGCGATATTTGATGCACTTCTGACTGTTAGACACGAATACGTAGCGCTGGCGCTTCTGTCGATACTCATATATATGGCTATATATCCGGTGTCGCTTTGCATTCTGGCAAAAGCAAGAGGAGTTGACGTCAGCACCCCTGCAACATATGTTATCGGTTCAACAGAGCATTTTTTTAACTGTATAACTCCGCTCGCAACCGGAGGTCAGCCCTTTCAAGCGCACTCGTTCTATCGTATGAAGGTTAAAATATCCGAGTCAACCGGACTTTTGCTTACAAACCTTCTCATATTTATGATAGCAACGACTCTATATTCGCTCGTGGGTCTTTTCTATTGGAAAGAACTTACCGCCCACATCGATACGGTCTGGAAAATCATCATAATTATAGGGTATAGCTTAAACCTTTTGGTTACCGTGCTTATATTTTTGCTTGGCGCGTGGAAGAGGCTTCGGGAGTGGCTCGTTTGCGTGATACTTCTTCTCGCGCGCTTTAAGCCATTACGCAAAATAGAAAGAAAAGCAGAGAGTCTTCGCCTGTATTTTGAACAAGTGCAGGAGGCTTTTGCCGATCTTACCCGTAAGAAATGGCACTTTCTTCTCGCTCTCATTACGAAGCTTGTAGCCTTTGCATTCCTTTATGGCTCGACATATTTCGCGGTTCTTTCAATGGGTGTGCCGGCAGATACATCTGAAATACCGCTTATCCTGTTCGGTGCGTCATTTGCGATAACGGCGGTCGGCTTCGTGCCCACCCCGGGCGCGTCGGGCGGAGTAGAGGGCGCGGCAGGACAGGTGTTTCGGTCGATTATCATCGCTTTGCTCGGAGCTTCGGTAATACCCACTGCTCACGTTTTAGCAAACGGAGTAATGCTCATATGGCGTCTTGCCAGCTACTATTTCGTGATATTAGTGTCTCTTCTTTTCTATATAGGGCTTGAGATATATTTGAGGAGAGCCGAAAAATACCGCGCAAAATAATCCGAGGCGTCGGAATTGTCAAATCCGACACGCCCAAATACAATAAATATTGAATCAATTTACCGAAAGGTTTGTATTATGGTTTGCAATACGATACTTGAAGCCATTGGGAACACTCCCATTATCAGGCTTCGCAATATGACGGGACCCGACGATGCCGAGATACTCGTCAAGTTTGAGGGACTTAACGTCGGCGGTTCAATAAAGACACGCACGGCTCTCAATATGATTCTTGATGCAGAGCGCCGCGGTCTTATCGGTAAAGATACCGTTATTGTCGAGCCCACAAGCGGCAATCAGGGAATAGGACTCGCCCTCGTGGGCGCGGTCAAGGGCTACAAGGTAAAAATAATAATGCCCGACTCGGTAAGCGAGGAGCGCCGTAAGCTCGTTGAGCACTACGGAGCCGAGGTCATTCTCGTGCACGATAACGGAAACATCGGACTTTGCATTGAGGAGTGCCTTGCGCTTGCGCTTAAAATGCGCTCGGAGGACGCAAATGTTTTCGTCCCCCAACAGTTCGAAAACCCGGCAAACCCCGAGGTTCAGAGAAACGCTACTGCAAGAGAGATACTCGAGCAGGTCGGACACGAAATTCACGGCTTCTGCTCGGGAATAGGCACGGGTGGCACTATAACCGGAATTGGCGAGGTGTTGAAATCCGAGAATCCTGATATGACTATATGGGCGGTTGAGCCGGAGAACGCCGCAATACTTTCGGGCGGCTCGATAGGTACGCACGTCCAGATGGGTATAGGTGACGGACTTATCCCCCCGATACTCAACTGTGACGTCTTTGATGATGTATGCATTGTGACCGACGAGGAGGCTATAACCACATCAAAGCTCCTCGCGTCGAGGGAGGGAATAATGTGCGGCATATCCAGCGGAACGAACGTCGCTGCCGCAATTAAGCTCGCACGAAAGCTCGGAAAGGGGAAAACGGTAGTCACCGTTCTTCCGGACACCGCAGAGAGATATTTCTCGACCCCGCTTTTTGAATAATTCGATAACCATAAAACCAGATAAAACAAAGAAAAAGCCATAAAGCGCCGCTGATATTCGGGAACTTTATGGCTTTTAACTGTTATTTAGAATAATGGGATTAAAGGGGTTTTATGCCTCCTTGCGAAATGCTTTTTCTCAAGTTCACGCACTGCATCGGGGTTTGCCGCAGGGACGTCTCCAAGAGGAAACGGTATTCCAAGCGACTGGTATTTTTCGAGGCAAAGCTTGCGAAACGGCAGAAGCTCAACGCGCGAAACGCAGGAAAAAGGGGAGAGTAATTTCGCCGTAGCTTCAAGCGATTCGGGACGGTCTGTGCGTCCCGGGACGATTACCTGACGAATCCATACCTCAATCCCAAGTCGTTCTGCCTGACGGATAAAGTTAAGCGTTCTTGCAAGGCTTCCGCCGGTGTAGCGTTCGTATTCCTCTTCGGTGGGATACTTCAAATCCAGCAAAATCAAATCGACGTAGGAGAGCATTCGCTCAATCTCGGCGTCATAATGATTGCCGCAGGTGTCAAGCGCAACGTGCAGACCGTGAGTCTTCAGCTTTTTAGCAACATCGGCAACGAACCTCGCCTGAAGAGTGGGCTCTCCACCCGAAAAGGTTACGCCACCGCTCGAAATATAAGGATAAAAACGCAAAATGCGCTCGGCAAGAGCCTCGGACTCGATTTCCTCTCCGCTCCCGATTTCTCGGGTGTCGGGATTGTGGCAATAATCGCACCGCAGAGGACAGCCCGCCATAAAAATCACCGAGCGCACTCCCGGCCCGTCCACCGTGCCGAGGGACTGTATGCTGTGTATCCGCCCTATCATACTGTTACACGCTCGTGGAAGGTACGGCTGATGACCTCACGCTGCTGCTCGCGAGAAAGCTTGTGGAAATTCACAGCATAGCCCGAAACGCGAATCGTCAAATTGGGGTACAAATCTGGATTTTCCATAGCGTCAATCAGCTTCTGTCTGTCGAGCACGTTTACGTTTAGGTGATGCGCCCCCTGCGCGAAGTATCCGTCAAGAATACTCACTAGATTTTCCGCGCGTAGCTCGTCGTTTGAGCCCAAAGCCGCGGGAACGATAGAGAAGGTGTTGGAAATTCCGTCACGGCAGTCGTCGTAGGAAAGCTTTGCCACCGAGTTGAGCGATGCAAGAGCACCGCAAGTCTCTCGATTGTGCATAGGGTTAGCCCCGGGGGCGAACGGTGCACCTGCGGCTCTTCCGTCGGGCGTAGCGCCCGTCTTTTTCCCGTAAACGACGTTGCTGGTGATTGTCAGAACCGAAAGCGTGTGAACTGCGTTGCGGTAGGTAGGATTGCGTCTAAGCTCGGAAATGAGCTCGCCGAGAATCTCCTTTGCTATCAAGTCAACCCGATCGTCGTCGTTTCCAAAGGTCGGGAAGTCACCCTCAACGGCAAATCCGGTAACGAGTCCGCGTCCGTCGCGCTCCATTTTCACCCTGGCATAGCGAATTGCCGAAAGGCTGTCTGCAATAACCGACAGACCCGCCGCGCCAAACGCCATCAGGCGCTCAACCTCGGTGTCGTGCAGTGCCATCTGCGTCTTTTCGTAGGCGTATTTGTCGTGCATAAAGTGAATGACGTTCATAGTGTTGACGTACTCGGTCGCAAGCCAACGAAGATAGAAGGAAAGCCTCTCGCGAATGACATCGTAATCGGCATATTCACCGTCAAGGACAGGCATCGCGGGCCCGATTTGCATATTGTAAACCTCGTCGCGTCCGCCGTTTATCGCCATCAGGAGAATCTTTGGCAGATTGCAACGCGCCCCGAAAAACTGCATCTGCTTGCCTACGCGCATCGCGCTGACACAGCAGGCAATAGCATAATCGTCACCGTAGTGAGGACGCATAAGGTCGTCGTTTTCATACTGAATGGAATCGGTATCTATTGAAAGTGCGGCACAATAACGCTTGAACGGCTCAGGCAGATCTTTTGACCAAAGAACAGTCAGATTGGGCTCGGGTGCAGGGCCGAGATTGCGAAGCGTGTGTAAGAAACGGTAGGAGGTCTTAGACACCAAAGTCCTGCCGTCCTCTCCCATGCCGCCAACCGCCTCGGTCACCCACATAGGATCACCGCCGAAAAGCTCGTTGTATTCGGGGGTTCTGAGGTGGCGAATCATACGAAGCTTCATTACAAGCTGGTCAATAAGCTCCTGTGCGCCCGCCTCGTCAAGAATTCCGCGGCGAATATCGCGCTCGATATAAATATCAATGAAGGTTCCCGTGCGTCCGAGCGACATTGCCGCGCCGTTTTGCTCCTTGTTTGCCGCAAGATAGGCAAAATACAGCCACTGTACAGCCTCACGCGCATTCTCTGCGGGGCGGGAAATATCCTCGCCGTAAAGCCTTGCCATCTCGCGAAGCTTCTCGAGGAAGAGAATCTGACGGAAAAGCTCCTCGCTAAGACGAATGCTTTCGTCTGTCATAGCACTTTTGCTAAGGTTTTCCTTGTCGCGCCTCTTCTCCTCAATAAGCCTGTCAACTCCGTAGAGAGCAACACGGCGGTAGTCACCGATTATCCTGCCCCGTCCGTAAGCATCGGGCAGACCCGTCAAAATACCCGCGTGTCGCATAGCGCGCATAGTGTCGGTATAAACACGGAAAACGCCGTCGTTGTGCGTAGTGCGGTATTGGAATTCGCGCTCTATCTCCTCGGACAGCTCGTAGCCGTACGCCTTGCAGGCAGAGCGCGCCATGCGTATCCCACCGAACGGGTTAACACCGCGCTCAAGCGGCTTGCCGGTCTGAAATCCGACGATAAGCTCGTCCTCTCTCGAAAGATACGCCGCAGGGTAGTTGGTCAGGGAAGAGACCGTTTTAGTGTCGATGCTTAAGACACCGCCACGTGCTCTCTCTTCGGCAAAAAGCTCCTCCATTTTCGCCCGAAGACGCTCCGTTCGAACCGTAGGGGGAACTAAAAACGCCCCGTCCTCCTCGTACGGTGTATAATTCCTCTGAATAAAATCTCTTACGTCAATGCTTTCGCACCAAGCACCCGTGTTAAATTTCTCCCACGCCTTTACGTTTTCCATACCGTAAACCTCCTAAAATCAAAAAAACAAAAAAGCAGTCTTGTGCTGACACAAAACTGCCCAGACGGTCGGCAAAACAAGAAACCTGCTTCACGTAGGTAATCCTACTTTTCCGTCAGTCACAGGCTCCAAACTTACACTTTAATTATAACACCGATAATCGCGTTTGTCAATCTCTTTGGCAAAAAAATATTTGGCATATAGTCACTTACACAAAAAATATTATAGAATATTTTAACTAGAAAATCAATGGCAACGCCATTGTATATCATCAATCCCAACGGGATTGCATATCATCAACACGAAGTGTTGTATATCATCATTGCGAAAGAGTATACAGCCTGCGGCTGATGATATACACCTACGGTGATGAGATGCACGCTACCGCGTGATGATATGCCATTGCTTTCGCAATGGATAAAAAAATCGGCAAGCCGAAACTTGCCGATTTTTTGTGATACCACTACAAAATAGATCCATATAAGGCTACCGTACAAAAACAGTCCGCGTTTTTTTCTGTAAGGATAGACTTATCCCTTGGCGATGATGGGCGCAAAAAGTGATACGAGGTCCGTCGGGATTTCGCGCCATGCTTGCAAACGAATCTATGTACAACTAATCTTTTTTTGAAAACTTATTGAAGTATTTTTCGAGTTTTCTCTCTATAAGAGGAGTATATTTTTTATCTAAAGCCTTGAATATAAAGTGCAAGACAATTTCTAATATGATGAATAAGGCAAAATATCCTCCAATCGAAATCGCATAATACTGCCAAGAAAACGAATTTATTAAACCTAAAACGATAAATAATATGGGAAGAGCTAAAAATTCAATAATATCCCAAATCACCATACCGACATAAAGAATATTAGTAATAAAACTTAATATCTTTTTCATTTTGCTCCTTCCTTCGCAGTGTTGATATTCTTTTTAGCCGTTGTAATAGACTTCACAAGCAAAAATCTAATCGTCGAACATTTACGGTCGAGTTCCTTATATCTCGCTTCATCTATATATTCACTTTTCCACAGCATTTCAAGCCACTTGCTCGTTTCGTTGGTTTCCTTGAGCGAGATTTCAAGCTTTGCAATGAAGTCAGCGCGACCGTGAGCGTATTTGCTTTCTGCAATATTGGCGCAAATACTTGTTGCGCTTCTTCCAATTTGATTGGAAATTACATTTTCGTGCCTTGTGCGCAATTCTTTTGTTAATTGCAGAACATCTACGGATAACTCCATTGAAAGATCACCAAGCTTATCTTCTCTCACGATATCACCGCCTTTCTAAATAACATTATAGCATACTTTCGACAAAAATACAACTATATCTTAGCGCACCAAGCAAACGGTTTCATTCCGCTTGCGAAAAGCGCAACTTCATTGGCCGTAGCCCACATCATTGCGAAGCACATCATTTGCACAAAGTGCAACCTCGTTCATTTGTGCCGCGCGGGGCGGCAATGATGTTGAGCTGACGCGCAAATGATGTTGCGTGCAAGCACGCAAACGATGTTGTGCCTTGCGGCACAAATGAAAAAATCCAAGTCTTGCGACTTGGATTTTTTGGCAGGGGCAGAAGGACTTGAACCCACGACCCATGGTTTTGGAGACCAGTACTCTACCAACTGAGCTATACCCCTATGCACGACGAATATTATACAGTAAAAAATAATTTTTGTCAAGGCTTTTTGCAAAAAAACCTTTGAAAACCTTTGAAATTCTTCACACGGGTAGTCACTTTTGGAAAATTAAAAGGAAATTTTACGCTTTTTTTGCAAAAATGCATTGCAAAAGAAAAATTTTTCACAAAAACTATTGATTTTATTGAAATCAAATGATATAATTGTCATAATAAGAGGTATATTCGTGCGCTTTTGGATATACCGGCTTGGTTTTACAGATAGGAGATTTTTATGAAAAAAATTGGAAAACAGCTGAAGCTTGTTGCAGTTTTCCTTCTTGCCGTCGCATTGGCGGTCGGAATGGCGTTCGCTGTGTCTGCCGAGGAAACAGACGGCGGCGAATCTGCGCTTGATCTCAGCGGTGTATCATGGATTGTAAAGGGAACCGAGACCTCGGCTGAGGGCTTGGTTTATAGTGGAGAAAAGTACGAAATTGAGCCTACAAATCTCCCCGAGGGCGTCACCGTGACGAAAATCACCGGTAACACCGCGACGAATGCAGGCAACTATACCGCGAAGGCAACGCTCACTTACACGGTTGAGGGAGAGAGCAAGACAGAGACGCTTTCTTACTCTTGGACGGTTGCCAAGGCTGTCTATGATATGAGCGGTGTCAGCTTTAACGACGCTACGGTCATGTATAACGGCACCGAGCAGAGCCTTACCGTGACGGGTGAGCTTCCCGAAGGAGTTAAGGTTACTTACGGCAAGGGAAATACCGACCCCGGAATCTATACCGTTACCGCTACCTTCTCAGGCGGCAAGAATTATGAGGACATCGCGCCTATGACCGCCACCCTTACCATAACCAAGGGCGTCTATGATATGAGCGGCATCAGCTTTTCTGACAAAACACTCATATACAGAGGTGTGGCACAGTCTATTGCCATCGACGGTAAGCTTCCTCTCGGTGTCAGAGTGTCCTACAGCGGCAGCTATACCGAGGTAGGCGAGTACACCATTACTGCCAGCTTCAAAGGCGACGCTGATAAGTACGAGCCAATCCCCGATATGAGTGCCGTGCTCACCATCGTGCCGGCAACCCCCGAGGACTGCATTTATATTTATAAGGATAAATCCGGAACGGTTATAGCTAAGGTTGTCGCAAATGACGGAATTCCCGCCGATACCCTCTACGTTCTTGATAATTCTTATCTTTACAGCTCTATCGAAATCAGCAGATACTG